>CAMXZF010000001.1 GCA_947253405.1 uncultured Candidatus Saccharibacteria bacterium
CCCCCCCCCAGGTGGTGGAAGGATAGTTAGTTTTTTTATTTGATAGCTCTACCATTATTTATACCTCTTAACTCTTTTCTGTTTGTTTTTTAATTTATAGACAGTTTTTTATTTTCTATATAGTTTATGGTTATATTGTAGCATAAATCAATTAAAGATGTAGCCTAATTGGCTTTTATTCCAGTATTTTTTTATTTGTACTATAATTAAACTAACTAGAAATTAATGAATGGTAGTTAAATATGAAAAAACTTAAAGACTCTAAAAAATTAAAATCTGATCAACCGATAGAAAAAACGCTGTGGCTATCAGTGATTATCAGCGGGATTGTTAACATTGCCTTTGGCGCCCTTAGTTTAATTATTCCTAACACCCTGATTAGTATTTTTATTTACAGCTTTAGTTTGTTTATAGTGATTGTCGCAGTGATCGCTCTAGCGCAATCGCTAACAGATATCAAGCCGAGTGCTAATTGGTGGTTATCTATCCTATTTACTTTGTGCGGTATTAGTATCGGCGTCTTTACAATTTTTAACCCTGTAATCACCCGTGCCTTGCTACCGATTCTTTTAGCAGTATTTATATTTATTGGCACTATACTGAATTTACTGGCTAGTTCTTTTGTTGGTAAAAATCAAGCTAAGTTACCTTTAGTAGTAATCGGCATTATTGGTATAATTTTCGGCTTTATCGTACTATTGCAGCCACATTTAAGCGCCGATAGTTCAATCTGGCTAATTGGCTGCTACATATTATTGCAAGGTCTAGTTAGCGAGGCCGGCGCTTGGTATTTATATAATAATAAACAGACTAAAGGCTCTGTAACTATCAAGTCTAAAGACAAAAGCTTAGATAGTTAAGTAATATGTTTAATGTATTTCATGTTTTAATTCTTGGCATTACGCAAGGATTAACTGAATTTATCCCCGTATCTTCATCTGGCCACATTTTAATAATCAGTAACCTATTAAGGGTTGAAACTGATGCGCACCTATTAATGCAATCACTTGATTTTGGCACTATTATAGTTCTGCTGCTATTTTTCCGTAAAAGAATTCACCAAATGATTAGCGCCATAATAAAAAAGCATGACTATCGCCTATTAAGAAATATTATAATAACCAGCCTACCAGCAGGGCTAGTCGGATTTACATTTGCAAGTTACATTGAAAAAGCTAGTTTTTTTACCAGCAGTTTAGTGATCAGCTTGGGCCTAATAATTTTAGGTACACTAATGGTGCTAATTAAAAAACTGCCTAAACTAACCGCCGTTGATAACGGCGATGATTTGTCTAAAAAGCGCTCTTTAATAATTGGTCTAATGCAAGTGTTAGCTTTAATCCCCGGCGTGTCGCGATCTGGGTCAACTATCTTAGCTTCTCGATTAATGGGTCTTAATAGTCAAAAAGCGGCCGAATACTCCTTTTTGGTATCAATCCCCATAATGTTAGGACTGGCAGCTAAGCTAATAATTAAAGATGGCAGCTGGCTCTTACAAAACTATTCCAGCGTTGCCATTGGTAACATTGCATCATTTATAGCCGGCTTAATAGCCGTTAGATTTTTGTTTAAATATTTAAGTAATCATGATTTAGAAATTTTTGGCTGGTATCGCATAAGTCTTGGCGTCATTGTTATGTTTTTAATCGCTAGTGGGGTTACATTTTAAGTAACTTTAACTTGGGATTTTTGCAGCCTTAGACTATAATATAATTAACTATAATGTAGGGGGGTATTAGGTGCTATCAACTATCAAACCAGATAAAAATAACGACCCAGTCAAGTTAATTAGTACCATTCTATTTAGTGGCATAGCGGTGTGGCGCAAACGGCTAGCGCTATCGATACTGTTATCTTTTTTATCAGTTAGCCTAATATTGGTAACACTATACGGCGCCAAATTAAATCTAACCAACGTTTTTTATATTTATATACCACTAACAACTCTCCTGCTTGCAACTATTGCATTAATATTTAACGGTGCTGGATTTTTTAGACGAGCCTTTAACGACCTAAAGCGCCGTCAGCTAAGCTCGAACACCATCACTGTATTAGGTGTAATTACTTTATATAGCTATAGTCTATCCATCTATATAACCAATTATTTAAGTGGTAGTTTTTCCCTAAAATTTGACGCTATCAAAATGTCGTCACTATACTTTTGTCTTGTCGTTTTAATCCTCTTTTTAGCTACCATTTCAAAGTATATTGAGGCTAGCTATAAGTCCAAAAATAAAAAATCAATTAACGCCTTAACCGCGTCAATCCCAAGTGTTTCCCACCTTTTAGTTGGTAGCTATATATCAGATATACCGACAAGACAAATTAAGTTAAAAGATAAATTACTAATAAAGCCCAAAGAAGTTATTCCAGTAGACGGTATAGTCACAAACGGAAATACGGTCGTTAACGAATCTGCCCTGACTGGTGAAAGCATTAATGTTGACAAGCACGTTGGCGATAGCGTTACTGGCGGAACTTTAAATGGCCACGGCCTTATAGAAATTCAAGTCACGAGAATTGGTCGCGACACAACTTTGGCGCAAATAATCTCTACTACTAATAAAGCAAAACTAGAAAAACTACCAATTGATAAGTTGTCAAACCAAATAGCAGCCGTTTTAGTTCCTCTAATTTTAGTTATATCAGTCGCCAGCTTTTTGATCTGCTTTTTCTACCTAAAAAAACAGCTCGACTACTCTTTAGCAGTTGCCATTGCCGTTGTTACCGTAGCCCTACCCTACACCTTTTCACTAGCTAGTACTAGCGCTAATTGGTTTGGCCTGTGGCGCGCTAAGCGCAAAAACATCGTCATTAAGGATGCCAATATCTTACAGACACTGTCGCGCGTTAATGCGATCGTATTTGATAAAACTGGCACATTAACTGTTGGTAAGCCAGAAATAACCGACATAATTCCCATAGATAAAAGCTTTAGCAAAAAGGAAATCCTACAAATAGCTTATAGCCTAGAAAATAAAGTCGAACATAACTTTGCTAGAGCGGTCATTAAAAAAGCTAGAAAAGCAAAGCTAAAACTATTAAATACAACTGATTTTTCTAATATACCAGGATATGGTGTGACTGGAATGGTTGAAGGTGGCAAGTACTACCTAGGCAACAATAAGCTTTTTGAAAAATATTTTAAATCTAAATCTAAATTGCCTTCCGAATTTGCTAAGCTAGAAAAAGCTGGTAAATCAATTAGTTATTTATTTAAAGATAGCAACATAATTGCTGTTATTGCCATTGCTGATCAACCCAAAAAGACATCAGCTAAAGCTATTAAGCTACTGAATAAACTTGGGATAGAAACTTATATACTATCAGGTGACAATCAAATAACTGTTCAAGCGATAGCGCGTCGACTTGGCATTAAAAATGTAGTATCAGAAATGCTTCCTGATGAAAAATTTAAATACATAAATAAGCTTAGACGATCTGGTCATGTAGTGGCAATGGTGGGTGATGGTAATAATGACGCTCCGGCTATTGCGACAGCTGATGTCGGTATATCATTAGGTCAAATTAGTGATGTAACCACAACCACCAGCGATGTCAGCTTGCTGTCAGACGATCCAACTAACGTTTGTTATGTAATTAAACTAGCAATGGAAACAGTTAGTAAAATTAAGCAAAATGTCTTTTTTGCCCTGTTCTATAGTTTGATCAGCGTATCATTATTGCTGTCACATGTATTATTAAGCTCCGGCAATTATTACATGAGCCTTAGCTGGTTAACACCACCCATAATGATTGGCGTAGTTATGTTAATAACCTTTTGTGCGATGTTTATTAACTGCCTAAGCCTGCAATCAACCCACGAAAAGCATTTTAATCTAGCCGGTTTTTTATTGCCGATTGTCGTTTGGGCTTTTGCTTCTGCAGTTTATATAAAATTAATATTCTAAATAAAGTCAATTGGTGCGGGCGGGGAGAATCGAACTCCCGTCGCAAGTTTGGAAAACTCGAATATTAACCACTATACGACACCCGCAATAAAGCCATTATAGCATATCTAAACCCTGTTAAATTAAATACGCCCAATTTAATACAATAGATACATTAAGGTTGATCTAATTCAGTTATATTTTCCTCTAAATTAGCTTTTAAAATATTAATTTTATTTTCAGAATGGCTAATCTTTTGTTTGATTTTGCTGCTTAAAGCAATGCCCTCTTCGAACTTAGCCACAATAAAATCAATATCCTTAGAATTACCCTCTATATCGGCGATTACTTGATCTAGCTGCTCCATTAAAGTGCTGATTGAGCTATTGGGTTCTTTACTACTTGGGCTATTAAGCTTCTTTGCCATTGTTATACTCCTTTAACTTTTTATCTACTTTATTAACTTTAGCGTTAATTAAATACTTGTCAGTTTCAACTAAAATATCTTTACCGATAGTTGGTGTCACGTTGAATGTCTTTTTAGTTTTGCTATCCCACAAAATTGCATAGCCCCTTTTAAGCGCTAGCTGCGGATCATAGGCTTTTAAAATATTATTTTTATAATCTAATGAGCTTTTAATGTTGTAGATACTACGATCTATAGTTTCCATAAGCTTCCTAGAACTATTCGTTAGTTGCTGGTGATAAAATTCCATACTATATTGCAAATTATTAACCACGCTACTTAGTTTGCTGTCTATCATGTCTATCACTTCTGATTTATCACTTAATAAAATTTGCGCCACATTGGATGGTGTTGATCCAACTTGATCAGCCGCTAAATCAGCTAAAGTGGTATCAATTTCGTGACCAATACCAGTAATAACTGGTTGCCGTGATCCAGCAATAGCCCGCACAAGTTTTTCATCATCAAAAGCAGCTAAATCATCGCGCGATCCCCCGCCCCTTAAAATAGCAATAACTTGCGGCGGATCAACTAATTGATTAAACTGGCTGATTGCGTTAATTATCTGATCCGGCGCCTTATCACCCTGAACCTGCACCGGAATAACATCAATGGTTAAGCCACCAATACGTTCATTGGCTATTTTAATAAAATCACTATAGCCAGCCGCTTGAAGCGACGAAATTACGCCAATGTGCTCTGGCATATTAGGTAGCGGACGCTTACGTTCAACCTTAAACAAGCCTTCTGACGCCAACTTCTTTTTTAATAACTCAAATGATTTTTTAATCGATCCGTGGCCAACTGGTTTAACTGTCTGAATAGTTAAAGAAAATTTTCCCCATTTGGTAATATTTGGCTTAGCAGTGATTGCAACCTGCATGCCATCTTCTATAGCGGTACGCAAAGCAAAAACTGACATAAAACAGCTTAATGAAGCCGTATTATCTTTGATATCGAAAAAGACCCACTTACCTTGATTAACTTTAAAATTAGCGACCTCGCCAACAATACTCACAATCGGCATACTGGTGCCAATCACCTGATTAAATAAATCTAAAGCCTCAGATACAGTCAAGCCATCTAGCTCAATAGAAGATTTGGAATCATAATCTAAAGCACTAAACATCTTTATTAACAGGAGTTGGCTTACCATATTTATTTAAAGCACGCTGATAAAAGATAAAGCCAGTCGAAATCGTACCAACAAGAAGTAGCATGCGAGTTAAGATAACGCCAGCAAAACTAGCGTCGGCGCTTACGCCACCAGCCACTAAAACACCTACCATGATAACTTCATAAGCACCAATTCCACCGGGCGTGACCATTAAGCCACCGCCAAGAGTAGCCGCACCATAGGCAATTAAAAGAATTGCTGGATTGACAAATTCACCTAGACTACAAAAAGCAACAAAGAATAACGCCACATCTAAAATATTAAATATAAAACTCCAAATAATTGGCTTTTTAAGCATGTTTTTATCCGCCTTCATGACGCTATAATCACTATGTAAATCAAAGAAAAATTCATCTAATTTACGAGCATTAACCTTCTTTCTGGAACGACCAAAAGTTAGCTTTTTGATTATTTTGTTAAGGCTATTTGATAACCAGTGCGAAAAACTATTAATACGACTTTTGCTACCAGCAACATAATTACCGAAAGCTACTACTAAAATTAAAGTCGTAATAGAGATGGCTGTGGCCACCACTACCCAATTTGCTGTGCGATTTTCCATAGTTGCCCAAACTAACGCAACTGCCATTAACACCATAAAAGTACCGAACTGTACCACTAGGCGCATAATTTGAGCTAAAGTTGCCTGGCCAGAGGATACACCATATTTAGATAAGCGCCATACCATGTAAGACGCACCACTAATTCCCGCCGAAGGAAAAACATGATTCACAAAGCTAAATTCTAGCGACATACCTGTAGCCTGAAGCGCGCTCAATTTGCGCAGTTGCCCTCGCGATCGTAAATAAGTGAAAAAAACTTCCGTATTAGCATAATATGACGCAAACTGTAATGGTATAAGTAGCAAAATAAGCCAAATATTAGTCTTAGAAAGTAATTTAAAAGCTTCTACAATTTCTTTTCTAGCACTAATAAAAATAATAATCAAAAGCACAATCGTGCAAACATTTAAATAAAAACGCCATCCACCCCAACCCTTTTTTTGGACATGATTACGAGCAAGGCGATAATGACGCCGAAAATCAGAACTAAAATTAGCCATAAGTTAAGTAGTATTATAGCAATATGGGGCGAAAAAAGTAATGGCCCCATGCCGGTATAAGTTGGCATGGGGCCGAGAGATAGATTTATTTTGTTGCTATCCTGTATTGGTTATATGGCTTGCATAAAGCTTAATGGATCATTCCACCACGAAATATCTTCTATGCCCCCAAAATCATCTGGAGTATTAAGAGATCCTTCTCGGGTAGAGATATTGTAGGTAAATGAAATGTCATTATGAATTTTGCCATTGCATTCTACATCCACAGAAAACTCAAAGCAGCCATCTTCAGGGATCATAAACGAATCGTCAGTGTAGCATGGATCAATTCGATTAATCCGATATACATTTAGACGGTAACGTTGTTGCGTCCCATTCCTTCTTACCTCTATCGGCAAATTTAGTCCTGCTTTCCTCCCAGGATTTGTTATATAACATAACTTAATAATTTGCTGCAAAGAAGGGCCATTCTTTATTTTATAGCAATTATTATACATGTCTATCTGTCTTTCTAATGAGCTTACCAAATGCCTTGGTAATGTGGCGGTATGGATATTGATACCATACTGGTTATATTTATATCATATATACATTGAATTGTCAAGTAATACCCTCGTGTTTACTTCCTATTTTTTAGCTTAAAATTAATCAATTATATATGTGGCACTTAGGCAATGTAGCGTAAAAAGTAAATGGCCCCACGCCGATATAAGTTGGCATGGGGCCGAGAGATAGATTTATTTTTCTCCTGCTACTCTAGGCAACGGTTGCATAAAGCTTGATGCTTTGAATCGACTGCAAAGTAATCCTTTTTTAGTAAATGGATTATAAATAAAAGATAGTCGATATGATCTGTCGCCGCACCCTACTTCTACCACAAATCTAGAGCGACCGTCATCGGGATTGTCGCTTATGGGAGTGGCTCTAATAAAATGCTTAACCGTAAAGACATAGAGCTGATTTGTCAGCTGGCTGTGCCTTAATCTAAAGCGCAAATTTGCTCCCTTTCCTAAGCTTGATTGGTAGCAAGTATGCAAACCAATATCACGTATAGAAGGGCCATCCTCGATATGGTATTTGATGTTAGGTTGCCATTTAGACATAGCTATCATCTCTTTCTTATAATGTACTTACCAGCTGCCCTGGTAATGTGGCGATATGGATATTTACACCATATCGTAATTATTAATATAATATTAATAGAAAATTGTCAAGTAATACCGTCTCGCTTGCCTCTTGTTTTTAATAAATATTAATTAAACTAAAAAGTAAATGGCCCCATGCCGGTATAAGTTGGCATGGGGCCGAGGAGTGGATTTATTTTAATACTTTATAAGCAAACAGAATACATAAAGTCTGACACCTTAATTTAAATCTTAAGAAAGCATCCTTCGACCGCATTCTACCAAAAAGTCAAACTCTTCACCATCTATTCCTACGAGCTCTCCATTTTGGAATATAAAGTTATATATAAAACTCAACTTACGGGTCTTACCATTCTTGCACCTTACCAGCGCAACAACCTTACCATAACCGCTAGCGTCTTCATCTTGAATATCTATAATGCGATCCAGCGTAAGAACGTAACGAATAGGATAAGGAGTATTAATCTCTTCTTCGCTAACCAAATCAAATCTTAAATCTACACTCTCATTCGGCTGTCTCTCAGCATGGGCGCTTATTGCATACATAATAGTAGGACCATGTTCAATGTGGTATCTCCTAATTTGAGCAATCCTGACATCATTAGATAGCTTTTTAAACATGCTATCATACCTCTCTAATGAGCTTACCAAATGCCTTGGTAATGTGGCAGTATAGATATTGGTTCTATACTGGTTATATTTATATCATATATACACTGAATTGTCAAGTAATACCATTATGTTTATTACCTGTTTTTGTAATAAAATTAATCAATTATATATGTGGCACTTAGGCAATATAGCACAAAAAGTAAATAGCCCCATGCCAGTGTAAGTTGGCATGGGGCCGAGAGATTTTCCCTTTATAGGTAATATAATATATCAAGATTAATAAGTTTAAACGAAACACATTAATCCTTTTTTATCGAAAGGGTTATAAATAACAGTCTTCTTGTGAAGATCGCCATCATTTCCCTTTAACTCTACTTCAAAGTTACAAGTACCGTTTTTAGAATTTCTATTTATTGGAGTAATATCAAGGATACGCTCCACTTTAATAGTAAAGTGCTTTTTAGTCACACGCTCTATCAAGTTAAAGCATAGATCTAGACCCATTCCTGGACTTGATTGATAACAAGTATACAAACCAATATCCTCTATAGACGGACCGCTTTCGATGTCATAGAACTTCATTTTTAAATCTCTTTCTAATGTACTTACCAGCTACCCTGGTAATGTGGCGGTATAGATATCTGCACTATACTATAAATAGTAATACAATATAACCAGTATATTGTCAAATTTGCTATAATACTTAATATGTTATTTTTCTTGGGGAGACAACCAGAGATTGGCGTCAGTGAGCTAGAAAGTCTTTTAGATAGCAACCTTAAAAAGATTGCGAAAACCGTTTACTGGGCCGATATTGATGAGTATGCTGCCACAAATTTAATGCCTCGACTAGGTTCGGTTATTAAGATCGCCAATGAGCTAAATATTCGATCAATAAAAGCGCCGTCTTATGACTTAGACAGCAAATTAGATAGCTTATTTTCGCCGATTAATGGCAAGCTAACTGTTGGGCTGTCATTTTATGGCGAAAATTTAAAACCTAGCTTAACTAAAAAAATCAAATCAAGCATTATAAAAAATCTAAAAAAGACTCACTCTTTACGCTTGGTGCCTAATGATAAATTTTCGTTATCATCTGCTTCAGTAATACATAACAAGTTAATTGGTAGTAACCCTAAAAAATGTGAGCTCAATCTAATCCAAGTTGATAGTGATAAACAGTCGTTTTTGGTCGCTAAAACTATCGCCATTCAAGATATCAAGCGCTACACTTATCGTGATCGCTATCGACCAAAACGTGATACTTTTAATGGCATGTTACCACCAAAACTAGCACAAACAATTATTAATCTTGCTAGTGGCCGCTATAAATCAGGCATAACTGAGGATAAAAAAACACCAGTCATATTGGATCCATTTTGCGGTAGCGGAGTTATATTGCAAGAAGCTGGATTAATGGGTTATAAGACAATCGGCACTGACATTAACCCTAAAATGATTGACTATACCAACGAAAATTTAAAATGGCTACAAGAAACTCACCAGATTAACGTTGACTATAGCCTAAAAGTAGGTGATGCTACTAATTTTAATTGGCAAAAAGAATTTAACTTAAGAGCAATAGATATCGTTGCAAGCGAACTCTATCTAGGTAGACCATACTCGTCGCCGCCAAAAAAAGATAATCTTTTGGCAAACATAGCTAACTGCAATTTGATTGCTAAGGAATTTTTAAAGAATATATACCATCAATTATCAAGTGATTCAATTTTATGTATTGCTGTACCCTGCTGGTTTATAGAATCTAATCACGCAGTCAACTCTAAACATCTTAATCTAGTAAATAATTTAGCTCAGCTTGGGTTTAAAGATCTATATCATGGTAAGCATCTAATTTATCGTCGCCCCAATCAAATTGTTGGCAGAGAACTTTTAGTATTGCGAAAACAGTAAAAACATGTATAATATTAATCTGAAGTAGAAAAAGGAGTTTTTAACTATGTCCCATGTTAAAGCAGGTGGTTCAGCCAAAAATATCCACAACAATGCGGGTCATCGTTTAGGTGTAAAACGCTTCGGCGGACAAAAAGTTCGCGCCGGTGAAGTTTTAGTGCGTCAAGTTGGTGCTACTAAAATAGCTGGTCCTGGTACATATACTAGTCGTAATTTTACTATTCATGCTGAAAAAGATGGCGTTGTTAAATTTGTAAAGCGCAAAGTTCGCACCTTTACCGGTAAGACCGTTAATCGCACTCAAGTGTCGGTTGAATAAATCGCCTAATAACTTAAAAATAGCCCTTCTTGTGTTAGTCGGGCTATTTTTTTATATTTTCTAAGTTTTCGTCTAAAATTCGATTGACTAAGCTATCAGCTAGGCTGTTATATTCACGATGAATGTGGCGGAAAATGATACGCTTAAAATTAAATAAAAGCTTAATTATGCGATCATGTACATCGCGAAACTCTTCGTTCTTAACTTTAAATAAACCATTAATTTGATTTACGACCATTAGGCTATCGCTATAATACTCGACATGTTGTGCGCCAAGTTCGATTGCTTTTTTTAGCGCCATTTCCACCGCCAAATATTCCGCCATACCACTATCGCTAACTCCAAGGAACTTACCGCCCTGCTCAATTAAATTACCATCCTTATCAGTAATTATATAAGCTGAAGCTGAGGGGCCAGGGTTACCACGTGAACCACCGTCTGAATGAATAATAAAAACAGGTATCTTGTCTGTAAGCTTGTTTTTATCTTTAATTAAGTCTGGATGCTCCTCAAGGTTACTACCTAAACCGAGCAAGATTGCGGTAGAATTTGTAACCGCCCCAATTGGTATATCATTAAGATCGCGAAAACGATAGCGATCATATTCGTCGTCCAAGGTTATGCGTGGCGACCCAAGTGGTAAGCGTACGCTAAAAATAATAAATAGATACTGTAAATTACGATCATCGGGATCAATAAAACTAACTACGTCACGCAGCTTATAACTACCTGGTTCAATACCAACATGAATTTGCAAACTACGCTTTAAAGCATCAACCGGCTGCTCACCGGCATGCAAAGAACCGCCGGGCAATTCATATTTGCCAGCAATAGACTGTCGCCCACCGTGTCGTCTAATTAATAGAATGCGGTCGTGATGATATACTACCGCTCGTATAACTACCTTTTGCCTCATACCCACCAAAAATAAAGTCAAATATCCTATAGGATGTTAAACAATAGAATTCCCCGAAAATCCAGGTGGGTGTTCGCAACGTGTCACCACGATGGCACATCATATAAAACTCCCATTCTATTCTGTGTTAGGAAATTAAAATTACATCCTATAGGACACTATAATTATAACATAAAGCCAGTTAAAACAGAGCCAATTGCGTCGAACCCAGACAGTATCGCAAAGTTTATAGCAAAGATAATTTTAGAGATTATCGGGCTAGCAAATAAGACAACAGCAAACACTATTACTAAACCCATACGCTCAATAAACTCCATAGCCCGTTGTACCGGGTTTGGCGCCACTGCATAAAGAACGCGCGATCCATCAAGCGGTGGGATCGGTAAAATATTAAAGGCGAAAAAGCCCAAGTTTACGGTCACGGAATATTCAAAAATAGTCTTAATAATGCTATCACCTAGTTGACCATGAAAGAATAGTAAGAAAAGGTAACTAATAAAAGCTAAAACTAAATTAGTTAATGGCCCAACTATACCAACTAAGGCTGCGCCCCACTCCGCCCCTTTTACTCTATTGGGATTAAATGGGACTGGCTTTGCGCCACCAAAAATTGGCATACCCGTAACTGCCATAATCATTGGTAATATCACTGTTAAAAATGGATCAATATGCTTAATGGGGTTAAGTGTTAATCGACCACTATCTTTTGCTGTACTGTCACCCAAAAGATAAGCTGTGACTCCGTGCATTAGCTCGTGTAACACCATTGAAACAATCGTGACACCAAATACAATTGCAAGTGTTATTAAAATTGTTTCTATATCCATTTTAAATATTATAGCACTAGAATACTCCCGTTGCTTACCCCTATCAATTTGACACTGCCGTCAAAAAACACTATAATTTAGCTAATTAATTTGAATAGGAGATATTTTAACTATGGCAAGAGATCAGATTACCGGCAAGGGTCCGATCAGTGGCAACAACGTCAGCTTTTCGATGCGCCACACTAAACGCACCTTTAAGCCAAACTTACAGAAAAAAACTTTTTATATTAATGGCGAAAAAGTTAAATTATTGGTAGCTGCTAGCACAATTAAGACTCTTAAGAAAAAAGGGTTCTCTACCACTAAACCAGCCACTAAATAAATTAGTTATTACTTAAATAATAATACCGCCACCTAAAACTGTATCGCCATCATATAAAACTGCCGATTGGCCACTAGCGATGACTCGTTCAGGTTCGTCAATGTGGATATTGGCGGTATTTTTGTCTATTGATTTATAAATAGCCTTAAACAACTTACCACGATGGCGCAAGCGAACCTTATATTCCTTACCATCTATTGGTGGAAAATTAATCCAAGAAAGACTGGTAATCGTAAAATCCTGTCGCCAAAACACATCATCATTAATATCGCGACTAACATAGACAATGTTTTTAGCCATATCTTTACCAACCACATAATATGGCAAGCCGCCACCAACGTCTAAACCATGACGCTGCCCCAAAGTATAAAAAAGAGCGCCATCATGTTTGCCAATAACCGATCCCGACAATTTATCCACTATATCGCCAGGACTAGTTTTGACATACTGTGATAGAAAGTCCTTTATACCAACCGTACCGACAAAACAAATTCCTTGGGAATCCTTTTTTCTAGCAGTTTTTAAGCCTAGACTTTCGGCCATTTGTCGCACATCTTCTTTAGAGCTATATTCACCAATTGGAAATATGGCTCGACTAACCGCCTCGCTACTGATACGATAAAGAAAATAAGTCTGATCTTTGTCAAAATTTTTTGACATTAATAAATTTGTACCACTTGACCTAGCATAATGACCCGTAGCAATTTTATCTGCACCACTTTTTTTAGCAATATCTAAAAACAGACCAAACTTTACCATTTGATTACACATGATATCGGGATTGGGCGTAAGCCCCCTGCTATATTCTTTGATCATATAATCAACGACTAATTTTTTATAGTCTTTTTGAAAATCAACTACTTTAAAAGGTATATTTAAATGAACGGCGACCCTTTTGGCGTCAGATAAATCTTCTGCCCATGGGCAACGCATTCCCGGTAAATCATTGGTCCAGTTTTTCATATAAACACCCGTCACATCATAGCCCTGCTGAACCAAAAGACTAGCCGCTAAGGATGAGTCGACCCCACCAGACATACCAACATAAACTTTTTGTGCCATCTTAGAAAATCATTTCTATATTACCGGCTAACTCTGATATAGCCAGCCACCAACCACTAGGTTTTAAAAACCACAAATGCCACATTTGGTCGGCTGGTGCTGTAGTGCGGAAATTAATATTATCTTTATTAACCTTTTCAAAATTATTAAGTACTCGTCTTAAATGATACGGACTACTAACTAATATTACGTCTTTAGCTCCTAGCTCTTTCAAAATTCTATAGGTATTAGTAGCATTTTCTTTGGTGTTCTTGCTAACCCCTTCTACGATAATATCGCTAGATTTGACGCCGTAACTAATAGCAAAACGTCGCATATTTTCAGCGTCCGACAAAGAATTAGGGTCAGCCGAATCACCGCTAAATATAATTTTTTTAGCCCAACCAAGCTTTTGCAGATCAACCGCTTTTTTAGCTCTTAAGGCAGTATTGCCCCCGCTAACCGCCACGATATAATCAGCCTGCTGACAATTGTTGCTTCCATCTGGATTAGCTTGACAATTAGTTAAACTATCAGGCGCCAAATACAAACTTACAGCTATAACAAATATAACCACTATAACAAAGCAGCTAAATATAATTGACGGTATTTTAAGCATCATCTACCCCAAAATCTAGCTGAGCTAAAATAGACTCAGCTATTAAATGACTAGCTTTTTTAATATCATCTTCTTTGGTGAATCGGCCAAAAGATAATCGGATTGAACCATCAACTAATTCATTACTTAAACCTAAAGCTAGTAGCACATGGCTACGCAAACCCTTATTGGCGGCACAAGCTGAACCAGTTGCTACCATTACACCAACTTCATCTAAGGCAAATAAAACTCTTTCGCCATCGACTGAAGGATAGGATATATTCAAAATGTTTGGCGCATTATGTTTAGTGTTTTCATTAAAAACTAATTTATCACCTAAATCATTTACTAAGATTTTTTTTGCTAGATTACGCAAACTAGATAAGCGTTTCAACTCAGACTTTCTAGTGTTATCAGCTAAAGTCAAGGCTTTTGCAAACCCAACTGCACCAGCAACATTTTCTGTGCCACTTCTAATTCCCATTTCTTGACCGCCGCCGCTAATTAATGGTTTAAGCTTTACACCAGCCCTGGCATAAAGTAACCCCACCTGTTTCGGCCCATAGCACTTTGAAGCGTTAAGCGTCATTAGGTCAACGCCTAAGCGCGCCACATTTAAATCAACTAACCCTGCTCCTTGAGAGGCGTCAACATGTAATAGTAACGGCAAGCTAATATTTCTACTAACTCTATCTGATCTAATAGATTTCACTAAGTTACTTACAGCTTTTATGTCTTGAATAATACCAGTTTCACTATTTACGTAGCCAATCGAAATAAGCTCTGTCTGATCAGC
The DNA here is from genome assembly GCA_947253405.1 of uncultured Candidatus Saccharibacteria bacterium. Lineage (GTDB taxonomy): Bacteria > Patescibacteriota > Saccharimonadia > Saccharimonadales > Saccharimonadaceae > Nanoperiomorbus. Next base: position 15,087 of record CAMXZF010000001.1, read on the forward strand.
TATTGAAGCGCCTAATTTTCCAATGTCAATCAATCCATTAGGCTCAACTGCTAACACCTTACCGCCCCTAGCTTTTGCTGACGCAAGTACCGCTGGATGTTCAACGTTAGTAGTTAACATGTCGCCAGCAAAAGAATTAACCGCAATATTAATTGACTCTGTGGCACCAGCAGTTAAGATAATTTCAGCCGGACGTGCACCAATAATTTGCGCTAAATTGTGGCGCGCTGATTCTAAGTCAGCATGAACTTTTTTCGCCAAAAAATATGACGCCGAAGGGTTGAAGAACAAATCACTATAATAGGGTTCCATGGCTTCTTTAACCCTTTTATCTATGGGTGTTGCTGCTGCATAATCAAGATAGATCATAAACCGCCTTAGTGTTTTTTGTTGTCACTTGCGCCACTTCGCTAGGGTCAAGATTTAGGGTTTTAGCCACAGATTCAGCAATTAAAGGTATCATTTTAGGCTGATTAGCCTGTCCTCTATATGGTTTAGGGGTCAAGTAAGGTGCATCAGTTTCAAGCACTAATCGATCTTTTGGTATAGCCTTATAAACGTTAGCTAACTCTTCATCTCGATTAAATGTAATTATGCCATTTACGCCAATATATAAACCTTGATCTAAAACTTTACGTAGATTATTCATATTGTCAGTAAAAGAGTGTAGCACACCCCTTACCTTACCGGAAAAGTTTTTTAATATGGGAATTAAATCCAAAAAAGCATCACGCCCGCGACCAGAGCGAACATGTAATGATACCGGCAAATCAAGTTCAGTCGCTAACTGCAACTGCATTTCTAGTGCCTTAATTTGTTCATCGCGAAAATTATAATCGTAAAAATAATCTAGTCCAATTTCGCCAACACCCTTAACTTGCTCGGGATTTTTAATAATGGATTTTTTTAATCGCTCTAAATCTTTAAGGTCAAAACCCCCTAACTCGTGTGGATGTACACCCAAAAAAGTGTATAGGTTTAGCTTAGGAAAATCAGCTTGACCAGCCTTAACATAATCAATCGCTAAAGGAACTTCCTTGATTGATCCAGTCATCGTAACAATTATGTTTACACCAGCTTCACTGGCCGCGCCTAAAACCTCGTTTCTAGCAAACGGAAAATCATCATCATGAATGTGTGTATGGCTATCAGCAAACATTAATTATTCCCCTAGCTCAATTTTAGGAAATAAAATTGGCGTATTTTTAGCTACTTGACTGCCCTCAAATATATCCTCAACCTTGCTGGCGGTATCTGGTAGAAAAGGCGATAAATACTGATTTACGTGCTTAATGTCATTCACTAAAGTAGAAAAGATTGCCTGCAACCGATCGGCCTTTTCTTTAGCGTCATCTAATTTATTAACCTGCCATGGCGCCATCCGTTCAATATATTGATTAAGGCTTCTAATATATTTAAAACAAGCTGTAATTGCGGTATTCAAGTCTAGACCATTCATTGAAACTTTATACATACTGTCTAGCGTCTCAGTTGCGTCGCTCATTTCATTAATCTCATTAAGACCACTCAGATCGCCCGCTAAGTATTTTCTAATCATTGCACTGACTCTTGATATTAAGTTGCCATAATCATTAGCCAACTCATTATTATAAGCTTCATTAAATTTAGCAAAAGTAAAATCACCATCGTCAAAAGTTGGCACATGGCTAGTAAAGTAATAACGAAAAGCATCAGCACCATAACGATCAATGATATCTATCGGGCTAACAACATTACCGAGTGATTTACTCATCTTAGCGCCATTTACATTGATAAAGCCGTGCACTAATAATTTTTTAGGCAATTCCAAACCTAAAGCTAAAAGCATGGCTGGCCAAATAATGGCATGAAAACGCAAGATATCTTTACCGACAATCTCGATTTGAGCTGGCCAATAGTCTTTATGCCAATCATCATCGGGATAATTCAAAGCCGTTAAATAATTAGACAAGGCATCTACCCAAACATACATCACCTGACTGTCGTCACCCGGTACTGGCACACCCCACGTTAATTTACTTTTAGGGCGCGAAATTGATACATCTTTAGCTTCATCTTCTATTAAGCCTAAAAGTTCACGTCCACGAAATTCAGGAATGACTGATGATTTTATAAACTCTTTAATTTGGCTAGTAAACTTTGAAACTTTAAGATAATAGTTTTCCTCTTTCAGTCGCTCAAGTGGCTTTTTGTGATCAGCACAAATATAGTCCATATCATGCGCTTCAGTTTCGGTTATAAAGGCTTCACAACCGCTACAATACCAACCTTCATAACTATCTTTATAGATAACACCGGCTTGATCAAGCTTTTGCCAAATAGCCTGAACTCTAGACACATGACCTGGATCAGAAGTTCTAACGTTAACAATACTCTGCTGATCAAGCGACTGAAATTTCAGCGGCTGATGAACCTGATCAATAGGAGCACAAAAATTTAAATTCAAAGCTTGTCGCATTTTTTGAAATTCAGGCTGCAACTTGTCAACAAATGCCTGTGGCGACAAGCCTAAGCTTTCAGCCTTTTTTTCTACCTTACTACCGTGCTCATCTGTACCAATAGAAAGCAAAACTTTATAACCGCGCTGTTTTTGATAGCGCAAAATAACATCGCCTAATAAATAATCAATGGCAGTACCAATATGTGGACTCGCATTGGCATACGGTATAGCAGTAGTTAGATAGAATTTATCCATGCTATATATCTTAACACATTATAGAGGTAGAGAGACGGTTGCAGTTAATCTAATCCAATCATCAATAGTGAGTTCTTGGGCGCGCTTATTTGGATCAATATTGGCGGAAACTAACAGTGTTTTTGCTTTTGTCTTATTAGTCATTAAGCCGGTTGCTAACGAAGAATGTAGTTTTTTGCGTTTTTCACTAAAACCGGCTCTGACAATCTGAAAAAATTTATCTTGTTCATTTTTAGCAACTAGTGGCTTTGGGCGCTTTTTTAGTATAACTACTTGGCTATCTACCTTTGGCGCAGGCATGAATAAATGCGCCGGCACCTTTGCGTCCAATTTTACTTCAGCAAAAACTTGGGCACTAATTGCTAATAGCGACAATTTACCTGGCTGAGCCGCTAAGCGCTCTGCCACCTCTTTTTGCACCAAAAGAACACTTAAGCTTGGAGCGTTACTAGCGGTTAATAATTTTTTTATAATTTTAGACGTAATATTATAAGGAATATTAGCCACTACTTTATAGTCTTTTTCTAAATTAGCTAAATCAAATTTTAAAAAATCGCAATTTTCAACCTTTAATTTAGCTAGTATGCTCTGGCTAATATTAGGATAAATTTTAGATAAATTATTTATTAAATTACTAGCTAGATAATCATCAAATTCTACAGCCGTCACAGAATTCGCCTCCTCTAATAAATGGCCAGTTAAAGTTCCTAAGCCTGGACCAACTTCCAGTATATTATCATTGGAAGTAATATTGGCGGCGGAGACAATATCCTTTAATGTAGGTTGATCAAATAGGAAGTTTTGACCCAAACTACTTTTAGTCGTAAATTTTAGGTATTCCATCATTCTGTCATTTAATACGATTTGTGTACCTGCCAATAATCATAGGCACCTTGGATACTACCATACCTACCAACACAATAGGAATGGAACCACCTTAGCTGCGTAATTGGATTAGTTTCCCAGTCACCGCCCGCACTAGCCATTTTTCCACCCGGTAACGCCTGCGGCAAGCCATAAGCTCCGCTAGGGTTTCTAGCGTTATAGCGCCAACCAGATTCTCTAGAGATAATAAAGTTAGTCGCACCATAGTCACTTTCTGGTATGCCCGCCATAGCCATCCAGTCCTGGTGACTTCCAGGTGGTAACTCTACTTTTGTACCCCTAACTTCAATGCGCTTTTCTGGTGCCTCGACAACAACCTCACTAACCTTGGATCTACCTATTTCTTGTCCATTCTTAATATTAACCTCGTAGATAACTGTCTTTTTACCCTTTTTGCCCGGTTGAGTAACTTCATAAAAGCCTATTTTTTTACTAGGATCTTTAACCTCTTCAGTTTCAAATGGTATCTCTTCTTCTTCTTCTGTAGTCTGTAAGCCTTCACGCCAAATTTCAAGATACATATTATCCGTTACTGGGGTATCAAGACTTAAGCTAACCTTATCGGATTTAGCCGGCTTTATTTGTGAACGTTTTAAAAAATCACCAACGGTTTTTTCTAAAGTTCTAAGTTTGATTCTTTGGCCATATAATTTTAAGTTTACTGTATTAGCTCTACTAATTTTTGCCTCTATACCAGCGCCGCCATATGCCAATAAATCATCTTTAATTAACCTAACATCGACTCGATCACTGGGCTTTAGTTTTATATTGGCATCTTTTACTGCCTGTAAAATATTAGTCTCTGGGGTCATTATCCGATTAACCCGATTGCCATCAACAACCACAACTGGCCGAGAGCGCTTAATGTTAACTACTGTTAAAAAATTATCTAACTTATGATCAAGCTTCAGATTAATACTGTCAGCGTAACGCAATTTCAACTTAGCGTCCTTTAGGGCTTCACCCACTGTTTGGCTTTTAGTAACAATAGTTTTTTCCTCGCCATTATCATAAAAAGTTACCATTCGACTAGTACTATCATATTTACTAGCAGCAAAAGCTACGGACGGTGATATGCTGCCAAAAATTATTACAGCTACGCTAAGTCGAATAAAAAAAGACCACAAAAAACCTATCTTCATTTGCATAATTTTCTAAAGCTATTATAGCATGTGGGCTGTAGTGGCTATTGACACATACTGCCACAATAGTTGGCTACGTTAGAGTTATGCTCGTCAATAGTCTTTGCATAGTAGGTTTTGCCGTTATCGCTAGCTACAAAATAATAATAGTCACTCTTTTCCATTTCCGATACCGCCCTTAAGGCTGTTAGGGTTGGATTTGCTATAGGTGTAGGTGGTAGGCCTTTGTGAATACGCGTATTAAAAGCTGAATCACAATCGGGTGAATTTTGAGTACACAAATTATTATTATAAGCGTACTGATAAGTTACATCAGATCCTAAATTCATATTGTTGTTTAAGCGATTAAAAAACACACTAGCGACCTTTGGCTGATCTTCTTTATTGTGAACCTCTTTAGTCACTATTGAGGCTAAAGTTAGACCTTCATGAAAATTGAGACCCTTAGATTTAAAACCTTCGCGTAATTTATACTTTTTGTTAACTTTTGATAATTCATTTAGTGACTTTTTAATCACTTCTGAAAGCTTATCACCAACAGCTACTCGATAAGTGTCTGGATATAAGTAGCCCTCTAGCGTGGCATCAGCTGGCTTATCACTTAGAATATCAAAATCATAATGAGTATTTAGGGCTTCGTCAATTTCCCTATCGGTATAGTCATATTTTTTAAACGACTCTTTAATCTCTGCTAAACTTAATCCTGGTAAAATTTGCACATCAACAATTTCGCCGTCCAGCTTAGTGAGTTTAGATACTATTTCAGCCAATGGATAACTTGGGCTAACCATATGCGTCCCCGCTCTTAAAACACTGCCATTTAACCGGGCATATATTTTAAACGCTAAAACATTACGGATAAAACCAGATTTTTTCAAAGCTACTGCAACATCATCAACCGTAGCGCCCTTATTAACTTCAAATTGATAAGCTCCTTTATCTGCAATATTAGCCGACTTAGTTGAGCTATCCCACCACAATAAAGCAATGATTATTACAGTTAAAATTAAACCAATAATTGAACCGACTGTACCATAAATAATCCTTCTGTGGCGATTGAGTTGCTTTTTAGCCTCTTTTTTGGCCTTAAGCTCTTGAGCTGACATTTTTCTACTAGAGTCTAAATCTATTAAAGTTTTAAAATTAAGCTCTACGTAATCTTCGGCAATTTCAATTGAAGGTCGACGTTTTATTTCTGTCATAATTGCCCGCTCTCTAAATAATCGCTTAAGATTAAACTCGCCGCCATACTATCTAGCGTGCCGTCCTTTATCATTGACTCTTCAAAGCCCTTCTGTCTGCGCAATATCTTTTCCGCTTTTACGGATGTTAAACTTTCGTCCTGCATAGCAAAGGTTAAGGCTAAACCATGGTCTTTTAGATAGCGATCTAGGCTGATAGCAAAATCACGGCTATATTGACTTTGTCTAGTTTCTAATCCGTCATTATTACGCGGTAAACCAACCACCACTACCTTAGATTGATGTTTTAAAAATAAATCTCGTAAAATAGAAAAAGTTGTTTGATCGTTAGTGACCGCGTCTAAAGGTGAAGCTATTTTAACTAAAGTATCACCAATAGCTACACCGATGCGTTTACTGCCGACATCTAAACCAACCACCACTTCACTCATAGCAAAGTTATTCGTCAACAGTAAATTTTATATTAACTTTGTCCGCACTAGAAACAGAATTAACCCAAAATGGTACCATGACTACGTCAACATCAGTGACGCCAGCCAACTTTGACACACCGGCTTTAATCTCTTCGCTCTTTTTACCGATAACTTGTTTTTTAAGCTGATTTTCGTCTATCTTAGCCCCTATGTGGCTAGTGGTTTGAAAGTTAACAGTATAACCACGAGCAACCTGACTAAAGCCACTAAACTTTATCGACTTAAGGCCATCATCATAGACCTTTTGGTCTGCAGCCTCGGGCTTAGCCTTTACATTAGATTTTAATACTTTCGATAAATCTTTTTTACTAACCGACACTAAAGTGTAAGTTACCTCAACACTAACAGAGCCACTACCGTTTGGCGTTTCATCCACATTAGGCGAAGCCTTAACTGCACCATAATTAACACTAAAGCTATCGTCTATGATGATATCGCTATCATTTACTTGCGAGGTTAGCTCTTTCTTAATTTTTTCACTATCTAAATTATTCTTAATCTTTTCAACCGCAGCATCAATATCTGACTGCTTAACTACTTTTACAGTATCTTTCTTGCCACCCGAAAAACTATCTCTAACAACAGCGCCAACAGTTTGTTGATTATAGCCAGCTACTGCTAATGGGGTATTGCTCTCGATATTATATTCTGGTCCAACATTCACGGCGGTAGCCTTTACAGAAACGCCTCTTGTGCAGTCTGTTCTATCAGTATCTTTTTTGCCTTCTACAGTAACTGAGCCATCAGTGGTATACTGCATGCCATTAGCATATAATCTGGTTCCAGCATTAACTGTAACAGTATTACTTGTACCTTCATTTCGATTATACCGATCCTGATAATTACATATTGTTACCACACCCTTAGCACGTTCGCCAACTTCTTTAGTGCCAGTAGCCTCGAAATTGGTCGATTCGTTAAGCTTTTTTTGCTTAATATTAGCAACTAATGTACCTGTATCAAAGTTGACGTCACCCGATGGTATTAAATTAAGACTGCCTTTCGTATCAAGCGCCGTAGTCTTTGACTTAATCAGAATATTGGCATGGGGTGCAAAAATAAACGCCCAAACCGAACCGCCGCCCAAAAGAAGTAGCAAAGCTAGGCCGATTAAAAGTTTTTTACGAAAACTGGCAAAATCCGGTATACCGCGACCCTTAGCGCGCTTTGCTTTCTTATTGTTATTTTTAGAGCCATCTTCTTCATCATCATTTATGCCATTAGCATTTAGATCGTTATTTATTTTATCTTCGGTTTCAATAGCATCAACTACGGCAGACATCGACTTGTCCTCTTTGGCTTTGTCGGTATCGCTATAAGCTTCATCTAGTTCGCCAATCGATAAATCGCTACCATCAATTACATCGCTAACGTCGTCATCCACTTTAATATTAGGTACTACTGGTGATGAATTAATATTTTTGGCAACTGGTATACCTAAGCCCGCAGCTAAGTTGATCAATGCTTTATCAGTAGTAACTAAAGAAATTTTCTTGCGACCATTGCGAGCTACACGAAGTAATAATTTTAAGTTAACTACACTCTGTAAAGCCCCAAATCTTTTAGGTGGAGCTAAAGCAATTTCTTTACTATTGCTGGCTTTTACTTTACTGATTATGGCAGTAATGTCATCATCGGTATCTAAATAGATTAAAGACCTATCATCATCTTCTTGAGTGCTTTTCTTATTACTAGATTCGGCTTTTTTATCTTGATAAATTTTAATATCGTTATCTTCTTCTGCAGAGAAATTAACAACCTTCAAGCCACCTTTAGGCTTACTTTTGTTATTACCATTGTCTAATTCGTCTAGCTTGCTCATAAAAACTATATCCTAAGAATTCTATCGAGTTTATCTTTAATGCTATTATTGCTGTTACTGGTTGTGTCTATTGTATCATGTCCGACTCGCAAAAGACCAAGCGCTGTTATCATCGTATGGTCAATAACGTCACCAGTATTATCATTAATCCCGATAACATCGCAAGGTCTAATATGTTTAATCTTGGGACGTTTAGCAAAGGGCAAATCTTTGTACCAATCAGAAGATTCAAGTCTATCAACCAAAGGTCCAAGTGAAGCGCCACCACCGCATAACAAAATCCTATTAGGTAAATGGTCAACTGCCTCAAATTCGCTAAGCGCTAACTGCACCCCAGTAATCCAAACGTCTAAAGTTTTTTGAACTGCCTCATCAATAACTTCTTTAACTTTAGGTTTAATCTTTGGATCATCAAGGTTAACTTTTAATTTTTCAGCAGCATTGTAGCCTATACCTAAATCGGTGCTAATAGTTTTAGTAAATGAGCCACCAGCTACGCCAAACATTCTTGTACCTTCAACACCACCATCATTAACTACGGCAATATCCGTACTACCACCACCAATATCGCATAAAATAGCAGAATAATCTGGGTTGTCTTTATTGCCAAGCACGGCTCGAGCCACAGCAAAAGGTTCAGCGGCAACTGCTACGAGCTCTAAATCAAGCTCTCTAGCTGTGCGCTCTAGTGCGCCAATGTGCATCATCGGGGCAAAGGCTGTATAAATTTGTATAGCCACATCTTTGCCCTGAAAACCAATCGGGTTACTAACTTTATAGCCATCAATACTAATGCTTACGATGGCCGAATTGACAAGCTTAACCTCTACATCACTATTACCAGTTTCAAAGCCAATTTGCTTTTGTGCTTTTTCTGCCGCTCTAGCCTGAACTTTTTCGATAATTAATCCCATTTCAGCACTATCGAGCTGTCTATCTGGGCGTGGTCGCTTATAGCGAATTGTTGAAGTTAGACCCTTAACGAACTCACCGGCAATACCGATAATAACTTTTTTAGCCTGAACGCCAGCCTGCTCTTCGGCGTCAACCAAAGCTGACTCAGCACTTTTAATGACACCAGATATATCAGCAATTGCACCGCTAAACATATTACCAAACTCTTGACGCGCCCTACCTACACCAACAATATTCAGTTCATCATTTTCAGATTTAGCAATTAGCGCTTTGGTGTACTGCGTACCAATGTCTAAGGCCACAATATATTGCCCGGTATTATTAGATCTAGAGAATATACCCATACTAAGCTACATTATACAACATTAACGCTTAAGTTAAATAGACTACTAAAGGCTTTACTCTATAATTTATAAGACAGCTTTGGGCATAATTCTTATTAGTCTTCGCTGTGACTGGTGACTGGCATCAAAGCAAGTCTTCGCACCCACATAATACGGAGTATTATTAGGATCGTTTACGCAATAGTCCCCTTGCCTAAGAAGAATAAGTCGACTAGACTTTGGGATACCATAATAAATTCGAAATTGCTTTCTAAGCCATTCTTCCTCATGACCATTATAGGCAAAATCTTGAGATTCTGTGTTTTTAAGTAATACCGGCAATGGCTTAAGCGTAATAACCTTACGATTGGATTTTAGCTGCTGTTTTATGCTAATAGCCCGAGCATCAAACGCTTCTTGTCTAATAACTAAAGCTTTTAAAGTGGGTTTGAAATTAATGAATAGTAGTGGCAGCTCAATTATTAATAGCAACGCCATGATTCCTAAGCTAATTTTAGAAGATAAGTTATTGCCAACTTTATCAATAATTAATCGAAAGACCATAGCGGCCACTATCACCAACATTAATGAAAAAATCGATGCTGGTATAAGGTAAGTTCGCATCGCCTTATAGCCACTAGCAGCCATACTCATAGCAATAAAGAAAACGGCTGTTCCAGCAATCATAAAGACCACCATTAAGGATAGTGCTAGGCCAACTTTCTTACGATCCTTCAGCTTTGGCAAAAGAAACGCCAAAAATATACCGACTAGCAATATAAAAATCAATCGTCTAGGCGATAAAATATAAAACATTCCTTGAAAATTAGAAAACAGATCATTAAGTGCTCTAGCAAAATCAAACTGAGAGCCAGTATAGGCCCGCCTATTGACTGATCCCGGAGAAATATAAATTAAAATAAAACCACAAATAGAGGCAGCTAAACCAGTCCATAAAGTTGATAGTCTGATCTTTCTAAGGCTAGTGACTGGCCAAATTTTAAATAATTTAGCTAGGCCAACCCCGATTAAAGCTAGGGCAAATAGCCCCACTAAGAAAATATCGGTTAACTCGTTAAAAAATGACCCTAAAACTATTAGCCCAAACAAACCCGCCAAGTGATATTTACTAATTGATTTCTTATAGTTTAAGTGAATTACTAAACTAGCCGCCAGAATCGTCACAATAATGCCCGGCACGTAGACATAGCTTGATGTCACCCAAAAATAATTATCGAACAAACTGAAGGACGATAAAATTATTACCGAATTAATCGCTAGCGCACTAGCTAAAACCAGAAAGTTATCTTTCTTTTTTAGCAAGTTATTTAGCACAACCTTAGCTAGTATAAATGAAGCCAGGAAAAGCAGTGCGAGCAAAATTAAAGTAGCTACTACAGTAGTCCTATCGTGGAAAAAATAATTAACTGCCCGAAGTGCAAACGCATATCCACCCCGACCATTTTCTAGAAAGTAAAAATAACTAGCAGACTTAAACGGGTTAGGACTACTATAATGGGTATTTAAAAAGGCGTAATCATCAGCTATCATCCTAGTGAATACTGCCATTAATAAAATTACAGTTAAGACAACACCACTAATTGCCCCTACCATTAAACAGCGCCAGCGGCCATCGCGATTTAAGTCAGCTTTATTTTTAATGTCTGCCATAAAACTCCATTTCTATATTAACACTGCTTTAATACGCCTAATGCCAGCGCTAGATGATTCTTCTTTTTTAATTTTGAACTTAGCAGCTGTACTGTCAACTGCCTTGCCGTCATATTCACCGCGTTCTGCTAATTGGCCAGTGTGATCAACATGTGGGCCACCGCAAATTTCTAAGCTAGCAATATTATCACCTTCACCGATTTGATATACCTTGACGGTTTCACCGTAGCGGCCGCCAAAAGGTCCGATTGCACCCATCTCTAAAGCTTCTTTGGTGGGATAACTTTTAAAGCTAACTGGTAAATCTTTTTTTATCCAATTATTAACTAAATCTTCTACTTGCGCTTTTTCGTCATCAGTCATTTTGTGGTCTAAGTTAAAGTCAAAACGTAAACGTTCGCTAGTAATATTAGAGCCGTGCTGCCTGATACTATCGCCAAAAACTTTGCGGAGAGCTGACTGCAACAAATGCGTTGCCGTATGATAACGACGATGTTGCCAAGTCTGACCACCTAAACCACCCTTAAACTTGCCTTTAGCTGCAGTTTTACTTAAATCTTTTTGTCTGCGCATTAACTCATCAAACCGTTCTCGCCAATCATCAGCAATATTAATTTGACGTTTAGTAGCCTCTTCAATCGATAGTTCAACCGGAAATCCGTAAGTATCATAAAGTTTAAAAATTTCTTCGCCAACTAAGCCATCATCAGATAGCTTGTTAAACTCTTTTAAGCCCTTACGTAAAGTTGAGCGGAACGCTTTCTCTTCCTTGGTTAAAATTCGAATAACCTCTTTTTCAGCTTTAGCCACCTCTGGAAAATAATCTTGATAAATTCCTGCGATAGTTGGTATAACTTCTTCTAAAAAGTTTTGCTCTATTCCTAGGTCAAATGCAAAACGAACTGCACGGCGTACTAATCGGCGCATAACATAGCCCTGTCGTTTGTTGCTTGGCGTCACGCCATCAACCGCCAAAAAAGTCGCCGCTCTTAAATGATCAGCAATGACACGCATCGATTGCTTATGGTCATCATATTTTAGTTTGCTAATATGCTCAATTTTCTTAATAATGGGCGTAAATAATGATGTCCTAAATATATCTGAAGAATCAATAGCGGCGGCGGCGATCCGCTCTAAGCCGCCACCAAAGTCAACGTTAAATTTAGGTAATTTGGCAAAGCCGTCTTTAGTACGTACATACTGCATAAAAACTGAGTTGCCAATTTCGAGAAATCTTCCACAATCACAATTGGGATGACATTTGGCGCCAAATTTAGGATTATGCTCAATCTCACTAAATTCGTAAAATACCTCACTATCTGGGCCACAAGGATCCCCGATTGGTGTCGTATCTGGAGCGCCATTTCGGCTCCACCAATTTTTACTGCCATCATAGAAAAAAATGCGCTCATTTGGCTTTACACCAATTTCAGCACCATTTTCTTCGGAACCAATATCTACTGTAAGCGCCTTTACACCTTTGGATTCAAATAAATTGCGCCAAGTCTCGGCAGCTTCAGTGTCTCTGGGTATATCGTTATCTTTATCCCCCTGAAAGCAGGTTACGTATAATCGTTCTGGGTCTAATTTAATTTCGTCTACCAAAAAATGAAAAAACCAGCTGAGCTGCTCTTTCTTAAAATAATCACCTAAGCTCCAGTTGCCTAGCATCTCGAAAAAGGTAGTATGGCGATTATCGCCGACCTCTTCAATATCTTGTGCTCGCACACAAGTTTGTGTATCGGCTAGACGTCTACCTTTAGGATGCTCTTTGCCCAAAAGGTACTTGAGTAATGACTGCATGCCAGAGCCAGTAAATAAAGTTGTTTGATCATTTTCAGGTACAACTTTTGCTCGATCAATAATAACGTGATTGTTTTTTTTAGCATAATCTAAAAATCGCTGTCTAATATCTTCGGCCTTCATGCCTTTATTCTAGCACAGCCCCTAAAAATAACTATTCCAAAAGTTTTAGCTATCTCTTAATTCACGCAATAAGTCTTTTTGCTTTCTTGATAGGTGGGTCGGTGTAGCTACGCGGATAGTCACAATATGTGGGCCTCTAGCGCCACGAGCATTTCTGACAACACCATGGCCACTCAACTTAAAGTCTGTACCCGATTGTGTACCCGCAGGCACCTTCATAGTGACTGTACCATCAATTGTGTCGACATCTAGTTCAGAACCTAAGGCCGCATCTACCATAGAAATTGTTTCTTCACTTAATATCAAGTCACCTTCTCTAGTAAACTTTTTATCTGGTTTAACATGAATTACTAAGTATAAATCACCGCTAGCGCCACCCTTGATGGCTTCGCCTCGACCGCTTAACCTAATCACTGAGCCCTCGTCAACGCCCGCCGGAATTTTTACTTTCAGCTTAGTGCGTTTTTTGACTATGCCACTGCCACCACAGCTACCGCAACGCTCTTTGGGAACTTTCCCTTGCCCATTACAATTATGGCAAGTCCGAGCTTGCTGTATAGAGCCAAATAAAGAATTTACCATCTTAACCTCTTGACCACTACCCCGACATGTAGGACAAGTATCAAGTTTAGTACCCCGTTTAGCACCGCTACCCTTACAATCATCGCACTCTTGGTTTAAGTTCAATTCTAATTGTTTTTCTGTGCCAAAGATAGCTTCAGAAAAAGTTAAGCTGACAGATGTTTCTACATTACGTCCTCTGTTTTGTCTAGCACCAGCTCCGCCGCCAAAAAATGATCCAAACAGATCGCCCAAATCCTCAAAACCATTACCACCAAAATCAAAATGGACATTTTGGCCACCAAAACCACTAAACGGATTACCTGAAGGTCCAGATGCGCCGCCATCAACACCGGCATGACCAAACTGATCGTAACGGCGGCGCTTACTCTCGTCCTTTAGTACCTCATAGGCTTGATTTATTTCTTTAAATTTAGCCTCTGCTTCCTTATTGTCGGGGTTTTTGTCGGGATGATACTTAATAGCTAATTTTCTAAAAGCTTTTTTAATCTCGTCCGCTGAAGCTGTTTTTTTGACACCTAGAATATCGTAGTAATCTCGCTTTTCGCTCATAACTAAAGACTATTATACTTTATTTGCCTAAGAACAAAATTCTAACTATCCCTATTTTTTATCAACAACTTCACCTTCAACAGCTTCGTCGCTATCAGATTTTTTATCGTCTTTGTTAGCGTCTTCGTCTTTACTGGACTCTTGATACATCTTAGCGCCAATACCCTGTAAGACTTCCGAAAGATCTTTTGCGGCTGTTTCAAGCTCGTCTTTATCGTCAGACTTCATTTTATCTTCGGCTTCTTTGACAGCCTTATTGATAGACTCTTTGTCTTCGCTAGATATTTTATCTTTAAACTCATCTGGCATTTTTTTAGCGCGATATATCATATTTTCTAGTTGATTTCTGGCGTCAGTTGTTTCGCGCTTTTTCTTGTCTTCTTCGGCATGCGCTTCAGCTTCGGCTTGAGCTTTTTTGATATCATCTTTTGACAAATTACCACTATTTTGAATAGTAATAGACTGCTCTTTACCAGTACCCTTATCTTTAGCCGTTACATTTAAAATGCCGTTAGCATCAATATTGAAAGTGACTTCAATTTGTGGAATACCTCTAGGAGCGGGTGCAATTCCATCAAGGATAAATCGACCAAGCGACTTATTGTCTTTAGCAAATTCTCTTTCCCCTTGCAAGACATTAATTTCTACCTGTGGTTGGTTATCAGCTGCCGTAGAAAAAACTTGCGACTTGCTAGCTGGGATAGTTGTATTGCGCTCAATTAGTTTAGTGGAAACTTCACCCATGGTCTCTATACCTAGACTTAACGGGGTAACATCGAGAAGTAGAACATCCTTAACATCACCGGCTAGCACACCACCCTGAATAGCAGCACCATCAGCCACAACCTCATCTGGATTAACTCCGGCCATTGGCTCTTTACCAAAAATCTTTTTGGCTGCTGCGACAACTGCTGGCATACGCGTCATACCACCGACTAAAACTACTTGCCCAAGATCACTAGCTTTCACGCCAGCATCTTTCATAGCCTTTTCGCAAGGTACCGCTAAGCGCTCGATTAAATCATTACAAATATCTTCAAGACCAGCTCTAGTTAAGGTCGTCTCGAAATGTTTAGGTCCATTAGCGTCGGCAGTAATAAATGGCAGGTTAACATCGTACTCAGTAGTCGTACTAAGCTCTTTTTTAGCTTTTTCGGCTTCATCTTTTAATCTTTGCATAGCAGAATCATCGCTAGATAAATCTATACCTGTATTTGCTTTGAACTCATCCAAGAAGTGATTAACAATACGGTTGTCAAAGTCTTCACCACCTAGGTGAGTGTCACCGTTAGTTGATTTAACCTCAAAGACACCGTCACCAAGCTCTAGAATTGAAACATCAAAAGTACCACCACCAAGGTCAAAAACGACAATCTTTTCATCACTAGATTTATCTAAACCATAAGCTAACGCCGCTGCAGTAGGCTCGTTAACAATTCGCTTAACTTCTAATCCAGCAATTTTACCGGCATCTTTAGTCGCCTGACGCTGGCTGTCGTCAAAATAAGCTGGCACAGTAATTACCGCTTCGGTAACAGGTTTACCTAAATACTTCTCGGCATCAGCCTTGATCTTACCAAGTACCATAGCGCTAATTTCTTCTGGGCTATATGTTTTACCATTTAGCTCAACAGCAGCATTACCTTTATTGTTAACAATCTTAAATGGTACTAGCTTTTTGTCATCCTGAACTTCTTTATCACTATAACGACGACCAATTAAGCGCTTAATAGCATAGACCGTATTACTAGCATTAACTACGCGTTGACGTTGGGCTACTTGACCAACTAATCGCTCACCTTTTTTATTGATTGCCACTACTGATGGCGTGGTGCGATTGCCTTCTTTATTAGTAATTATTTCTGGTTTTCCAGCTAGTAAATACGATACTGCACTGTTAGTTGTACCTAAATCTATTCCTATTATTGTTCCCATTTTTATCCCTTTCTATTAATTCTGGCTAGCAGTCATAATAGCTGACTGCTAATATACTTCTATATTATACTTCTAGCACTCGACTGTCAAGAGTGCTAATTATCAATTTTTCGTAACATTAACTAAGCTATGTCGTACCACTTGCCCTTTATAGGCATAACCCTGTCGCAATACATCAGATACAACCTCTTTGTCGCCCTCTTTATCAATAAACTGTATGGCACTATGATAATCGTGATCAAATAAATCGCCTTTTTTGGTATTAAGCTTTTTTACATCTATATCATTTAAGGTTTTTTCTAATTTTTTTTGCATGGCCACAATACCAGTCACCCACTCATTTCTAGCTATATCACTAGGTACGTTCTCAGTAGCTTTATCAATAATATCTAGTATTGGTAATATTTTTTTTATAATATCAGTTTGGCCGCTAGCTTTTGCTCGCGCTAGATCTTCCGCAGTGTGCTTGCGGTAATTTTCAAAGTCAGCACGAGTACGTTGCAAATCATATATCAATTCCGCTATCTTTTGGTCATAGTCTTCTTGTTTTTTATTCAATTTTTTACCCAATTTATACTCCTTTTCTACATAGCTAAATAGCGCTCTAATAATTTACCGGTTTTAGATACTAAGGCCATGACCTTAATATAACTTTGTCTAGTCGGGCCCAAGACCCCAATATAACTACTATCGGAATAAGGTGAAGAAAAGCGACTAATAATTAATGAAACACCACTATCGCGCCCAATTGGATTTTCCGAACCAATAAATACACTTAAGGTATCATTGGGTGCAGTTTCTTTTAGCCAAGGCTCTAAGTTATCCAACAAACTAGCGACCGAACGAACGTTTTCGCCATCATCAAACTCTGGTTGCGAAAACAAGTTAGCCATACCACTGAGATAAAGCTGGTCACCAATAGTAGCAAGACCTAAGTTATGTGTTATCTCCACCAAAGAGTCAACGGCAGCTTTAATAGCTAAATCAGTACGATCACATATACCATGCACTCTAGTAGCAATAACTTTAGCGTAATGGTCTTCACTGTTACTAATTTTCTTTAGCGCACCAGTTTCAGTAATGCTGTTTACATAAATTCTATAGCCCTTATCAGTTGGTATCCGACCTGCAGAAGTATGTGGCTGCGTTAAATAACCCATTTCCTCTAATTTTGCCATCTCACTTCGCATAGTAGCTGGTGAAACATCAAACAGCTTAGCCAAAAGAACACTGCCTACTGGCGTAGCTAGTTCGGCATACTGCTCAACTATAGCAGTTAATATTTTTGCTTGGCGTTCACTCATCATGCTAACAATATAATAAGATAATTGGCAGACTCTAGTCAAGAGTGCCAGCAGCGTCACCATGTGAATTAGGTACTTCTTTGGCTGGATTATCTAACCCTAAATTATGATCCGATAAAGTTTCTTGATCGAAATTACCCAAATTATCCAGGTTTTTACTATATTTATCTAATCGCCTTTCAAAATCCTTAATTGCCTTAGCGTCAAGTACGCCAGATGATTCATATGGTTGATCATTTCGGCCTCTCTCTACTTGCTTGCGCACTTTTTCGTAACCTGGTCGACTCATATCTAATCGAAAAGCACCACTTTGTTTATATAGCCATAAACTAACTAATGACATAATCACAGAGATAAAAACACAAATGGCTATAAAGCAAGCCAATTGATGCTTTAAAAATATTCTTTTTAGCCTATTCATGTTCAACCTTTAGCTGTGATTTGATACTCATAAACCCTAAAAAGATTATCTAAATCACTGACAACCTCGCCTAATTTATGCCTTTTGATACGCAATTTTTCAAGCTTAGTGTAGAATTCAAACGGCTTTTCCTGGCACTTATAATTTAAAATATCACTAAGACTATCGTCGTATTTATTGTAGTTATTGCGAAAATCTTCTAATTTCTTTTCATAGTCATCTAATATACTGGCTAAATTGGGGGCCGATATCTTATTAGAAGCTAATCGAGCATTCATAGCATAAAATAAATCTGTTATCTCGTTATAAGCCCTGCCACGATTAATACGTAAAGCTGAATCGGTCTTTTCGATACGACTTAAAGTTGATTGTGCTTGATTGCAATTAACTTTAATAATCTGTTCCATTGGGCTGGCTGAGGTAAAGCTAACCAAACCAAGCAATAAAACTACGGTTGATAAAAATATAAAAACCGACTTTTTCATAAGACCATTATATAATATATCTAAAAGCTACTTACTCATGAAAAGCAAAAATCGTCCGCTAATCACTTTATTGTTAATAATTTTAATATTTAGTTTGCTACTTATCATTATCTATATCACACCAAACAATCAGGCCAACAAAGCAAATGAATCCAGCAAAGAACTGGCACAAGAACCGAGCCAAGATGCCAAGCTAACCGATGAGTCGGACTTTAGTGGTTATAAAGATAGTGATGGTGTTGCCCTTAAATCTTTAGAGTCAATTGAAGTTAAGCCAGCTAGTAGTAAAGTTAAATATAAACGATCTTACTTTTATAAAACCTGGTCTAAATGGCGATCATGCAATACAAGGCAAAAAATCCTTAATCGTGATCTTGAAAATATTACTTTATCAAATAACAACTGCACTGTTTTGAGTGGTACTCTAAATGATCCCTATACTGGCAATAAAATAATACTTAATGACAAGCAAGCTATAGCCAAAAAAGTCCAAATCGATCACGTTGTGGCTTTATCTAATGCCTGGCAAACTGGCGGTGAAGATCTAAGTAATAGCGAGCGCAAAAGCTTAGCTAATGATGACCTAGAGCTGCTGGCTGTAAGCTCAGAATCTAATCAGCAAAAATCTGACAGTGATGCCGCTAATTGGTTACCAAAGAATTTAGCTTTCCGTTGTCAATACGTAGCTAGACAGATTGCTATCAAAATAAAGTATCGACTTTGGATCACTACTGACGAGAAAAATGCCATGCTGAACGTCTTAAGCGACTGCCCCAATGAGCCACTACCTCAACCCAACTAGAGTTAGTTTATACTCTATTTATTCAAAGCCTTTTCAATGGCTTTTCTAATTTCTTTGTCATTAGCCTTTTCGACTTTTTTACCATTAACAAACCAAGTTGGCGTTCCTGTAACGCCTGATTTTTCTGCTAACTTGTGATCTCTTTCAATTTTTTCTTCAATACCATTAACTTTGGCATTATTTAATGTAGCCAAAAATTCCTGCGCATTTAGGCCGGATTCTTTGGCATAATCGGTAAATAACTGACGCTTCAGCTTGATATCAACGGCTTGGCCTACCCAGCGCTGATCTTTAAACAGTAATTTATGCATCTTCCAAAAAGCCTCTTCACCACCTAGTTTACCGGCAGCCTCAGCCGCACTGAGGGTAGCAATAGAGTTAGGATAGCCTAAGCTAGAATTGCGAAAAATAAACGTTACTCTATCTTTATAATCTTGTTGGATTTTATCGAAATAAATATGCATCGCCTGACAATGAGAGCAAGCAAAGTCTTCGTACTCTATAACTGTAACTTTAGAGTTTTTATTACCCATATAGTGATCGGGTATAACATTTTTATAAGTATCTTCATTAAGCGACTTACCACTAGCTTTTATCTTAGCCTTTTTAATATCCTCTTTTGTTAATAGGCTATTCTGATCTAAGTTTTTAACATAGCTAGCAACATCTTCACTACTAAATTCGGTGCTATTCTTTGGCTTAAGAATAAAAATCATTGCACTTAAAGATAGCGCCACAAAAATAAATAGTCCAATTAATAAACGTTTATTCATAAATTACCCTCGTTCTCCCATAGAAATTTAGCCTTAATTATAACATAGTTCTATAATCCTCTATATCAAGACTTAACTAATATAGATATAAAGAGTCAATTAACTTATCTAGTTAAAAGCTATTTGTTTTTTTGTTTTTTAATAAAAACAAAAATTGAAACAGCGACAAGAATAAGCCCTAGGACTGTAATAGCTAAAGACATACCTACACTATCGCCCGTCTTTAATAAAGCGCTATAGTGTGGGTTATTTTGATGCTGAGTGTTAACTGAAAATCCACTCATATTTTTCTCACTATATAAAGATATATTTTTCATTTTATCGCTTTTTTCAAAGATTCACTCAGACTTTATATTAATGTATCTATTTTAGCATGTATGCTATATAGGCTAGCTGACATCTAAATAAAGCATTTAGCCTAAGCCTAATTCAATGGTAAAATATAATAATATGAGCTTTATCTTTATTTTATTATTTAGTGCATTAATTATAGCTTGTTCAAGCTTAATATATAAACCAAAAATAAGTTTATTCGAAGTTGAAAGGTTAGCTAAAGCAGAACGACAATATAAAAATTTAGCTAAATTTTACCAATTGTATCCAATACTTAATATGCTGTGCCGAATGATTGCTAATGCCAGCATTGTCTTCTTAGCGGTTAGTGCCACCTGCGGTTATGGCTGGTTTTACGGTTCATTGATCGCGCTAATTTTAATACCTTTTAGTAAAATAATCGGCAAAAAACTATCCGGTATATCTAATAATATAGTTAGCCAGAATATACGCTTTTTAAATAAATACTTTAATTGGGTGGCGGTACTAAAACCGCTAGTAAAGTCTACTAAAAAATTACCTATAGCTAGTAAAGAAGAGCTGATTAGCTATATAAAACTCAGCAAGCTAGAGGAAAAAGATAAGCTAGCCGCCATCGACAGCCTAAAAAATGAAGACCAAACGATTGAACCAGCAGTCACTAAGTGGTCGAACGTTGAAAAGCTTAACGTTCGCGAAAAATTAACACCTGGCCGCCTAGATGAACTATTCAAAACTAATCAAACTGTCTTTCCTGTCACTAAAAAGGATGCTAATGAAATTTTAGGTGTGGTCTATTTGTCTGATATTCAACTAATTGGTCAATCAGAAAAAGAACTATCCAACGTTATGCGCAATAGCTTTGCCAGTCTCGAAATTAGCGACAACCCTAGGGAAGCTTATAAAAAAATGGCTGAAGCGCAATCTACTACTGCTATTGTTTATAAGGGAAAAAATATCTACGGCCTCGTTAATTTATCTAATTTAGTCTAAAACTTAAGGTTTAAAAAATGATACTGCTAGTAATCTAGGGATTTTTGATGTTAAAATATTAATCAGCTTTACAGTGAAAGGATTTAATGAATAGAACTTTAGCGTCTGAATCAATTAATATGATCGGGCAAAAAATCAAGGTTTCAGGTTGGGTAAATACGCGCCGAGATCATGGCGGGGTTATTTTCGTTGATTTGCGTGACCACACTGGACTAATTCAGCTAGTTTTTAATCCTGATAAAAATATATTCAAACTAGCAGAAAGTTTGCGTGATGAATTTTGCATTAGTGCCACCGGAACAATTAGAGAACGCGGTAAAGGCCTAGAAAATCCAAATCTAGAAACCGGCAAAATTGAACTAGTTGTCGAGAATTTAGAGATACTCAACAAAAGTGCTCCCCTACCAGTTGCTACTAAAGATGAAGGTCAGCAGTCTAGCGAGGAAATGCGCTTGAAATATCGCTTCCTTGACTTAAGACGTAAATCTATGCAAAAAATTATGCGTGATAGAGCAGAATACTACAAGATTATTCGCTCTTATATGGAAAAAAATGAGTTTATTGAAGTAGCTACACCGATTTTGGCAAACAGTAGCCCCGAGGGTGCGCGCGACTTTTTGATACCATCGCGCCTACGAGCCGGCAAATTCTACGCTTTACCGCAAGCACCTCAACAATTTAAACAACTTTTAATGGTTGGTGGACTACCGCGATACTATCAAATAGCAGCCTGCTTCCGCGATGAAGATCCTCGCGCTGATCGACTTTATGGTGAGTTCTACCAACTTGATCTAGAAATGAGCTTTGTGGATGACGGTGAAACTGTTCGGCAAATGGTTGAACCATTAATACTAGACATCACGCAAAACTTTGGCAAAAAAACTTTAGTCAACACCTACAAAAACGCTGATTTTGATTATTCATTAGATGTCAGCCGAATACCAAGAATTAGCTACCAAGAATCAATCGAAAAATATGGCACCGACAAGCCAGACTTACGCTATCAAATGGAATTAGTTGAATTAACAGAAGTGCTAGAAAATACCGAGTTTGGTGTGTTTAAAAATGCTGAATGCGTTAAAGCTATTCGCGTAGATAATGGCGCCTCAATGCCACGTAGTCAAATAGATAATTTTACAAAATTAGCTCAAAGTGAAGGTGCGGGTGGTTTAGCCTACTTAACATATAAAGATGGCGTTATTAAAAGCCCTATTGCTAAGTTTCTAAGTGCTAATGAACTAGATGAAATTACCAAATTAACTGGAGCTAAAGATGGCGACTTAGTGTTTTTCGGCGCTGATACTAGAATGAAAGTAAATCGTATTCTCGGCAAACTGCGTATCGCAATAGCCGATTATCAAGAGTTAAAAGATGATACTAAGGTAGCTTTAGCCTGGATAACTGATTTTCCCTTTTACGAGTATGATGAAGCTAATAAAAAAGTTGAATTTGGTCACAATCCATTCTCAATGCCTAAGGGTGGTATTGAGTCGCTCGATAACGCCAAAAGCGATGAAGCCAAATTAGCCATTACAGCAGATCAATATGACATGGTTATGAATGGATATGAAATATGCTCAGGCGCCGTACGTAATCATAATCCAGAAATAATGTATAAAGTCTTTAGTCTTTTAGGTTACGACAAAGACTATGTTAAAGATAAGTTTGGCGCTATGCTCAAAGCTTTTGCCTACGGCGCTCCACCGCATGCTGGTTGCGCCTTCGGTTTAGATCGTATATTCATGGTCTTAGAAAACACTACTAATATTAGAGACATAGTTGCCTTCCCGAAAAATGGCTCAGGTGTCGACTTAATGATGAATTCACCTAGCCCAGTAGCCGAAGATCAATTAAAAGAACTACACGTAAAAATTAGTCAACCTAAAATAGATTTAAACTAGTTTAATGATGGCAAGCGATTCTGCAACTTTTACGCTTTCTATATTTGAATGATTAGATTTAACCCATTCATCTACAGCCTGCCTTGCGCCGATTAGATGTGTATTTGTGTAGTCATCAACAACAATTATTGATCCGCTAGAAAATTTATCAATACAAACGGCAAAGCTGTCTTTTATGCTTTCGTAAAAATCACCATCAAAATAGGCTAAACTAATAGTTTTAGGTAAATCTTTCGCAGTCAATTCTGAAAACCAAGCTTTTTTAATAACTGGCAAAACTAAATTAGCATGCTTAAAATTACGGATAAGCTCACGTTTACTAGCCCTAAGTTCACCGGCTTTAAATTCTGCGCCGATAATATCGCCGTCTTGACTAGTCCTGGCTGGCAATCCCATAAAAGAGTCGTATAAATAAAGTTTTTTATTGGACTTTAGTTCCTTTAATAGTCTAGCTATAAACAGACTAGTAGTACCCTTGTAGCAGCCCATCTCAACAATATCACCAGCAATATTTTGTTCTAAAACTTCACTTACGCACTCTAAAATAATTTTTATTTCGGATTTTTTGACTTGATCAGAAATTAAACTATATTTATTTAGTAATTTATCTATCATACCCAAACTCTATATAATATTATATGTTAAAATGATAACAACTTTATGCATAGAAAAATTAAAAATCTTCTAAAAGATTATTGGATTTTAATCTTAGCGATTTTAGTAGCCATAACAGCTATAACATTAAACTTTACACTAAACGATATCAAGCTAAAACAATCTATAATTAACAATCTGATCATTGCGCTTGGGTCAATTATGGTCGTCACTTCTGGTATTGACATGCTAAAATCAATCTTAAAGGGTTCTTATGGTATTGATATTCTAGCTATTACCGCCATATTGGCCTGCCTAGCTATTGGTCAATATTGGGCTGCTTACGTTATCGTCTTAATGTTATCAGGTGGTGAAGCTTTAGAAATCCTAGCCACCAAGCGAGCACGCAAAGAGCTCTCTAGGTTAATAAAAAGACAGCCTCAAACCGCCCATTTACTCAAAGCTAATGGGCAGGTTAAAAGTATAGATATTGATAAAATTAAAATTGGTGACAATATCCTAGTTAAGCCTAGTGAAATCGTGCCGATTGATGGTAGATTAGTTACTAAATCAGCTGAATTAGACGAAAGTGCTATGACTGGTGAGTCTATACCAGTAATAAAAACTAAGGGTGAAAAAATTATATCCGGCACCCTAAATAGATCTACTGCTATTACCATAAAAGTAACCGCCCTACTAAAAGACTCTTACTATTCGCGCATTATTAAGCTAGTTAAAGATGCCGAATCTAGTCAATCACGCTTCGTTAATATGGCTAATCGTTACGCCATACCCTTTACTTTGTTGTCCTACACAATCGCTGGGCTAGCATGGATACTATCGGGTGATGCTACTAGGTTTGCGGAAGTTTTAGTAGTTTCTTCACCCTGTCCTTTAATTTTAGCGGCTCCAATTGCCTTTATTTCGGGCCGAAGTATAGCTTCACGATATGGCATTATAGTTAAAGATAGTGCTGCACTAGAATTGACAGCTAATGCTAAAATTTTTGCTTTTGATAAAACCGGCACACTAACTTCTGGAAAAATTAAAGTTGCTAAAGTTGAAGCTAACCATCAATATACACCAGAAAATGTTATATCTTTTGCTGCTAGCGCAGAAAGTTTTAGTTCTCATGTACTAGCGGTAGCAGTAACGAATTATGCTAAAAATAAAAAAATTAATACCAAAGTTACAAAAAACGCCCGTGAAATCCCTGGGCAAGGAATTTTTGCTAACATCGATAACAAAAAATGCCTGGTTGGTAGTTTAGACTTTTTAAAAAATAATAAGATAAAAGATTTGCCCTTAGAGCTCTCAGGTAAAACTAACATTAACGTGGCGGTTAATGGCTACTACGCAGGCACTCTCTATCTAGATGACACTATCAAGCCAAATGCCAAAAACACTCTCAAAAACCTCTTAAATAATGGGGCTAGTAAAATAATTATGTTAACTGGCGACAATCATTCATCGGCCAAAAAAACTGCTGGATTATTAAATATAACAGATTTTTACGCCAAACAGTCGCCTTTAGACAAAGTAAATATCGTTAGCTCTCTTAAGCAATCTAGTAAAGACCCCATCATTATGGTCGGAGATGGTATTAACGATGCCCCCGTGTTAGCAAAAGCTAGTGTTGGTATTGCGCTAGGATCTATGGGATCAACCATCGCCAGTGAATCAGCTGATGTCGTAATCACTTCGCCCAACATAAACCGCATTGCTGTTTTTCAAAAAATTTCTCAACATACCATAAATATTGCTAGGCAATCAATTATTTATGGTATTGTACTTTGTCTATTTTTAGAAATCTTGGCTTCATTTGGCTTTATACCTGCCCTTATCGGCGCCTTTTTCCAAGAAGTCATTGATGTGGTAGTGATAGTAAACGCCTTGCGCGTGCATAGAGCTAAAATACATCTAATTAAATAGAATCTAGACTAATCCCGCTTTAGCATAACAGTAAAGGCTTCGGCCGGAATATCCACTTTACCGAAACGCTTTAATCTCTTTTTACCTCTAGCTTGTTTAGCTAGTAACTTCTTTTTTCTAGATACATCGCCACCATAAAGCGCTCCAGTTACATCCTTGCGATAAGACGATAAGTCTTCACGGGCAATAAACTTGCCGCCAATACCAGCCTGTAAACTAACCGCAAATTGTTGTCGCGGGATAACCTCTTTTAGTTTTTTAACAATCTGCCGGCCAAGATAAGGTGCTTCTAAACGGTGACACATCAAACTTAAAGCACTAACCATCTCACCAGCTACATAAAAATCAACCCGCACTAAATCCTCTACTCTATAACCAAGCAAATTGTAATTAAAAGAGGCGTAACCGCTAGTAGCGCTCTTTAATTGATCATAAAAATCAGTTAAAAGATTAGCCATAGGCGCTTCAAAAGTGATGATGGCTCTTTCGCCTAAATAGCTAATATTTTTTTGTAAACCTCTTTTTTTAACAATTAACTGGATAACAACACCAACATAGTCAGATGGCACTACAATTTCACCGGCAATCCAAGGTTCGGCAATATCTTTTATTTTGCTACGATCTGGCAAGTCGCTGGCTGAGCTAATTTCTAAGTTTTCGTGATTCAACAAACTAACCCTATAATTAGTTGATGGGTTAGTGACAATTAGATCTAAATTATACTCACGCTCTAAACGTTCGCGGACAATATCCATATGTAAAAGACCCAAAAACCCAAGGCGCAAACCAAAACCTAAAACGGGTGAGTTCTCTGGTACAAATCGCAGTACCGAATCACTTAGACTAAGTTTTTCAACTGCGTCTTTTAGGTCATCGTAATTATCATTAGAGATTGGGAAAAACCCAGCATAAACAAATGGCTTAACTTCGCGATAACCCTCTAGTGCTACCGTGTTTTTATCGTCAACTAAAGCTACTGTATCGCCTACTCTAGCATCACGTGTTGTTTTTAAATTAGTAACAATATAACCAATTTCACCCGTAGTCAATTGATCGCAGGGGTTCATTTTTGGTGTCAAACTACCAACCTCTAAGGCTAATGATTCGGTATTGGTAGCTACCATCTTAACCTGCTGATTTTTATTCAACTTACCATCAACAATGCGCACATATAAGACTACGCCACGATAATCGTCGTAATAACTATCAAAGATTAAAGCTCTAAGTGGAGAGTCTGGTTGCCCCTTGGGCGCTGGAATATCGCTAACAATTCGATCTAAAACCTGCTCAATGTTCTGACCAGTTTTAGCGCTTACTTTTATAATATCTGACTCTTTACAGCCTAGTAACTCAATTAACTCATTGCTAACCCGCTCAACATCGGCAGCGGGTAAATCAATCTTATTTAAAACTGGAATAATTTTTAAGTCAGACTCCATGGCCAAATAAACATTGGTTAGAGTCTGCGCCTGTATACCCTGAGCAGCATCAACGACCAATATTGCTCCCTCACAGGCAGCCAAACTACGTGATACCTCATAGGAAAAATCGACATGACCAGGCGTGTCTATTAAGTTAAGTATGTAACCCTTGTAATTCATATGTACTGGCGACAGCTTAATGGTAATTCCCCGCTCTCTCTCTAGTTCCATTGAATCTAATAGTTGCGACTTCATCTCACGCTTAGTGGTGGTTTTAGTCAGCTCTATCATCCGATCAGCTAAAGTGCTTTTGCCATGATCAATATGCGCAATAATACAAAAATTACGAATTTTATTCATCTACTTTTTTCCTTTTAACATAAAAGTGCCACTTAAAAGCCTCTTTAGATAATTAATAACTGGGCTAGCTTCCTCTAATTTAAATAGGTATGATAGACCCAAGTAGCTTAACGAACTAACCAACCCAATTAAAGATAGTGGCAACAGTACCATTAACATATTCTGGTTATTAAATTGTAATCCATACAATTTAACCATTATGTACGTAATTACACCAGTTAAAGCTGATGCCATAACAATACGCACAAAAGCCAACCAAAAATGATGATTAAACAGCTTCGGCAGGCGCTTAACAATTAAGGTAAATAATATTGCTAACTCAATCACCGACCAGATAACTTGAGCCCAAGCTATACCTATAGCGCCAAGATTTAAGCTAAACACAAACCAAAGCTCTAGAGCTACAGCTATCATCAAAGATACAAGCGATACAATCATAGGGGTTTTAGTGTCTTGAAGTGCATAAAAACTCCTTGATGCAATATGAAATAAAGAGCGAAAAAAGACCGCTAAACACAGTATGCCTAGTAGGCTAACAATTGTACCGTTACCACCACGATCAATAATAGAAACTATGTAACCTCTAGTAAAAAACATAATTACGGCAACTGGTAAGCTAAACCAAATAATAGTACGCAAAGAAGAGCGCACCTGGTTAACAAAAGCTGTTTGATCGCCTTTGCCAATTTTTTCAGTCATACTGGGAAAAGCTGCTGTTGATATTGCCACACCGATCAAATTAATTGGCATATTATATAGTGTTCCAGCCTGCTGATAAGCCCTAATTGTACCATCAGCCATACGACTAGCCAGGTTAGTATCAATAATAGAGCTTACATAATCTAAACCCTGATCGGCCGAACGGGCGGGCAAAAGCGATAAGACTTTTCGAAAACCTCTATTCCTCCAAAAAATCTTAAAACGATAATCAAAACCTAAGCCAATTAAGCCAATACTGGAAACGATCAACTGCATAACAGCACCAAGCACCACGCCCAAAGCTACACCCATAACACCACCGCTAAAAACTTGCCAACCAAAAATATTAATACCGTCGGTAAAGAATACTGCGCCGATAATGATACCGACATTATAAATTATTGGCGAAAGTGCACAAAAAACAAATCTTCCCACCGATTGTTGCATTGACGCAATCACTGTGGCAATGGCAAACAGAAACGGATTAACGGCAATGACTCGCATCATGCTAGTAGCTAAAGCTTGGCCGGACTCTGACATCCCTGGGCCAACTATATACTTAACTAAAATCGGTGCAAATATCATAATAAGCACCGAAGCTAATAAAGTAACTAAAGCCAAAAAATTAATTAAACTGGTACTCATTTGCCAAGCACTTTCACGATTATTTTTAGCTAAACGGGCATTAAATACTGGTATAAAAGTAACAGATAAGGCGCCGCTGACTAAAATAAGATACATAAAGTCAGGAATACTAAAGGCAACCGTATAAGAATCAATACCTACTTTATAAGTATCTAAGTACATTGAGTTCAATAAGCGATCGCGGTAAATTCCTAAAATCGCTGATATTAAGGTAGAGCCAGAAAGTAGCATCGCAGCTAATCTGATGCCCATTTTTTGATTAGCTCGAGCGATTGCTACTAATGCGCGATTACGCTGTCGCAATCGACTTTTATTATCGTCGTTCAGCGTTAGTTTATGATCCCTTTTCTTTGGACGTAGCCATCTAAAAGGCATGTTGCTTTAACTCCTAATAAAGTTTAGCGGCATCTGGAAGTTTAGCGCCCTTAAATATTTCGGCAACCTGATCAGATTCCAAGGTTTCACATTTTAATAATTCATCTTTAATCTTTTCTAGGTATTCACGATTAGCTTCAATTACTATTCGAGCACGTCGACCAGCTTCTTCAATTAGCTGCTTGACTTCGCGATCAATCTCTTCAGCCGTTTTTTCGGAATAAGGTTTCTCTTTTGTGATTCTATCCATCATCAAGCCGCCCTCGTCCTCATGAAAAACCTGATCACGTAGCTTTACGCCCATACCTTGCTCAATAATCATATCCCTAGCTATAGAAGTAGCACTGCGTAAATCTGAACCAGCACCAGTAGTAATTTGATCACGCCCGTAGATAACCTCTTCGGCGATACGCCCACCAAGAGCCCGAGCTAAAATGTCCTTATATTCAACAACACTAGTATAAGGCGTATCATCTTCTGGTAGAGTCCAGGTTACACCACCAGTAGCGCCGCGCGGAATAATAGTGACCTTGTGTACATTATCGCTGTCAGGCAAAACCTGTGCTACTAAAGCGTGTCCACCCTCGTGATAAGCAGTTAGCTCTCGATCGTGGTCACTCATAGGCTTATTCTTGCGTTCTGGTCCAATTGCCACTTTTTCAAAAGCAGCCACAATATCTTCATTGGTAATAATTTTGCGATTATGACGAGCAGCGCGAATAGCTGCTTCGTTAGCGATATTAGACAAATCAGCACCAGAAGATCCTGTAGTTTTTTTCGATAAAGCTTCCAGGTCGACTGATTTGTCGATTGGTTTATCTTTAAAGTGTACCTTTAAAATAGCTAGGCGATCGGGCCTATCGGGTAAAACTATATTTACGCGGCGATCAAAGCGACCTGGTCGCAGCAAAGCTGGATCAAGTACGTCTGCTCGGTTAGTGGCTGCTAAAACAATCACATTTTGCTCTTTATCAAACCCATCCATCTCTACCAAAATTTGATTGAGTGTTTGTTCTCGTTCGTCATGGCCGCCACCCATACCGCTACCGCGGCGGCGACCAACGGCATCGATCTCATCAATAAATATAATACATGGCGCATTTTTTTTAGCTTTTTCAAATAAATCACGCACACGGCTAGCACCAACACCAACGAACATTTCCACAAACTCGGACCCAGAAATGCTGAAGAATGGCACACTGGCTTCACCTGCCACTGCGCGAGCTAGCATAGTTTTACCTGTTCCCGGAGGGCCAACCAACAATACGCCTTTGGGAATGCGTGCACCCACATCAGAAAACTTTTTTGGATGTCGCAAGAAGTCGACGACCTCCGCTAAGTCTTCTTTGGCCGATTCATTACCAGCAATTTCACTAAACTTAGTTTTAGATTTATCGTTGCCATAAAGCTTAGCCTCTGTCTCTTATACACATCTGACGCTGCCGACGATTCGCCACCGGTGT
>CAMXZF010000002.1 GCA_947253405.1 uncultured Candidatus Saccharibacteria bacterium
TTAACATAGTCAGCGTGACCAGGCATGTCAACGTGAGCATAGTGACGCTTTTCAGATTCATACTCTTGGTGAGAAGTAGCTATGGTGATACCACGGGCTTTCTCTTCTGGTGCATTGTCGATCTGATCATAAGCAACCATCTTGTTGACATTACTTGGTAAGCGCTCGGCTAAGGTTTTGGTAATAGCGGCAGTTAATGTAGTTTTACCATGATCAACGTGACCCATGGTACCAACATTGACATGCGGCTTATTGCGTTCAAATGTTGCCATTTTACTCCTTTAACTTAAATTTTATAGTGTCTCGTGCTTAGCGATGCGATAAAACATCGCCTCGGCTACGCTCAAAGACTATTGTAACTAATTTACTTAAAACTGTAAAGATTTTAAACTAGCAAGAACAACTATGATTTAGCCTGAAATTCGCCATCATGTCGCCTACCGTCATATATTATTGTAGGTATCTTTTTAGTTTTAATCTTTTTTTCAACTAAGTAAATATTATGCTCAATTATTTGTTTAACTTTATCGCTCTTGGCCAATAACTTTAAATCTCTAATTTCATTGTCATTGTAGCCTAATTGATTAAGCCAGGTGCTCAAAATCTTATCAACCTCATCGTCACCGTAAAAAACATTAAATGCATTTTGATAACTATCGCCATTTGGCGCCTTTTTGCTGTAAATAAAATCTACTATTTGCCATTCTGGCGGCAAACTACCAACCTTATTTTTAGGTGGCCTTAACTTTAAAGCTTCTAGTAAACTGACTATCTTATATGAGTGCGGAAACTTATATTGATCGCCTGATCTGATTGGGTAAGGCAACAAAGCTACTTTATATTTTGAGAAAAACCCAGATTGCTTTTGTTTTTTATATGATTTTTGACATACTAAACAGCTCGGATCAAAAATATCAACCGCTACCGGCTTTTTACTAGCCGGATTATAATAGCCTGGATTTTGTGGTAAATAATCAGCTGGCTGCCACGACTTCATGCGCACTGGTATTGCAGCTACAGCTTCGCCAAAATCGCCAAACCATTTACCCAGCCATTCGACAGGTTGCTCCAAAAAGCTTATCGGCTTAGATTCAATCGTGCAAGCTTCTGTATTGTCTAAAGAACAGGCACTAGGGTTCTCGCTATTGCATGTGCCATACACATATAAAGAAACCAAGGATTTAACACCTACTAAAATTGACCATATAGTTACAACAATAATTAAAACCGAAATTATTTCAATAAAAATTGATAGCGGCTTAATAAGCCGAGGGTGCTTTAAAACTACTTTCTTTAATAGGCTATTTTTTACATCGTCTTTAAAAGAAGAGTCGCATTTACGAAATGTTGCTCGCCTAGAAAAACAATAAGTTGACCTTTTAAAGAGATGCCAAATATTTTGTGCTAATTTTTTATTAAATAGCCAAATAACCGGTAAAGTTAATATTAGTAGCCCTAAAACTATAAAAGCTGCTATACAAATCATCTAACAACACCTTTTATGGCATCAATAAATTTAGCTACATCATTTTCATTGTTGTGTAACCCTAATGATAATCGGACTAAGGGCGGATAAGACTTCACGCGACTTAAATAATAATGTACACAAAAATACCCACTTCTTACCATGATGCCACGATCAGACAAAGCTTTAGCTAATAAGTCACTATCGACTTTGTCTACATAGAACGACATCACCGCATTAGCCTTGCTATTAACTAGATGAACTTTTTTAGACTCTTTTAGGTAATTAAATATTGAATCCGCAAGATTGCTGATAATACTATTGTCCTGATTCTGCTTTAGCCATTTAATGGCTTCACCCAAAGCAATAATTTCGCCATAAGATTGTAGGCCGGCCTCGAAAATGGTGTGCGCCTCGTCTGGATTGCCACTTACTAAATCATAAGAATCTTTATTGACATCGCTAACCATGCCACCGCCGACAAAACTCGGCTTAATTTTGGACATTAGATCATATCGAAAGACAATAACACCCAAACTAGCACCATACATTTTGTGCCCAGAAAAACATATGGCATCGGCTTCAACGCCAGCAATAAACTGATGATAGTGCGCCATTGCTTGTGCAGCGTCAATGACAACAATTCCACCTTGCTGATGGACTTTTTTTACTATATCTTTAACATTTAAAAGCTTGCGCCCATCAAAATTAGAAACTACATTTAGAACTACTACACTATTTTTAAAATCAGTGCCAGTTATATCGATTGAGCCGTCAGAATTGCGCACCAATACTTCACGCTTTAAATTATTCTTTTTAGCAAAGCTAATAGTAGATAGAAAGACTGAATTATGTTCAATATCCGAAGTAATGACCTTGTCAATTTTGACGACATCTAGTTGTGACAATATTAAATTTAAGCCGTAAGTTGTGTTAAGCGTAAAACTAGTGCAGTAATCTTTTTTACTAAGCTTTAGCAAGCTAAGTACTTCGCCTCTAACCGAATTCACCCTATTGTCTACTTTAATTCCCCAATCATATTTGACTCTATCGCCACAAGAATTATACTTTTTATAATACAAATTTAAAGCTTCTATTACTGGCTTTGGTCTTAAGCTTTGGCAGGCCGAATCAAAGTAAACTAAATCTGAATCTAAATAGTCAAAACTGCTATCAATATTTTTATCACCATCTAATCGATCAGCTTTCAACAAACTAAAGCGTCGAAACATACTGACTATTTAATTAGCTTATTAAGCTTTGCCTTTATACCATCGGGTGTAGGATTAATGTGTTGACCATTGATTATCCAATTTGGCGTACCATTAACTTCTAATTCTGCGCCCGATTGCTTGTCTCTTTCTAGTTTAGCGTCAATACCATTTTGGCTAGCATTTTTATAGCTATCAATCAATTTATCGCCATTTATTCCAAGCTCGTTAGCGTAATTATGTAAAACCTTGCTTAGCTTTTCTTCGCCCATATAAGCCCCATTCATCCATATTGAATCAGAATAAAGCTTGTCACTCATTTGCCAATAAGCATCTTCACCACCCACTAAATAAGCTGCTTCAGCAATTTGCGCCGTTACACTAGAGTAGGTATGTCCAACTGAGAAGTTGCGCCTAATAAACAGTACTTTTTGAGCATACTGTTCGTGGATAGAGCGAGCGTCGCCTTCAATCTTTTGGCAATATGGACAAGTAAAGTCTTGGTATTCTACCACTACTACTTTTGAATCTGTCCTACCTCTAAAGTGATCTGGTATTTTTGACTCACCAGCTTTTTCTATGGTAACAAGACTAGCAGCTTCTTTAGCGGCATCGCTAACACTAGACCCCGCCTCTTCACTACTAGTGTCAACAGTACTTTGCTGATCTTTTTTATTGTTATCATGCATGCTAGAAAAAATATTAATGCCCGCAAATATCGCCAAGACTATAAACATTCCTACCATAATGCAAATTATTCTAATAGCCTTGTTGCTTTTAGCTAACGCTTCTTTGTTATCTGGTGTATATTTAAATTCTGGTTCCATATTATAAAACTGCCTCCACTGCTGCCCACTCGGCATCACGATTATCTTCTGGTACGATTACTGAAACTTGATCACCGATTCTACCGCGGAAAAAGGTGATCGAAGCCAACAGGACACGATACTCTCTACCGCCTGCTTCAACATAATAAGCTCCATCATGCTGGGTTAATGTTCCAACTAATTGTCGCCTAGCAACTGGACCGATTTGCTTATATATAAAAGAGCCATCGTCCGCAATAGTAAGCTTCAAAATATCGCCCTCAACTAGTTTTGACTTAGAAGCATAGTTGGCCGGCACAGGATAAGACTTGCCCTCACTATCATGCATAGTTTGACCATCGAAAACACCTTCAATAACTTTACCTGTCGTTTCTTTACTGTCTACTCTATCTGGTAAATCGTCTTCGCCCACCATTGAATAAAGCAGCTCTTTGGCAGCGGCAAGATTGGTTTCTGCTTCATTCAGCAAAACCCTAAGGCGTTTTACCTGTTTTTCTGGTAAAGCAGAGGCGTCTATTTTATTCTCGCTCATTAAGACTCTCTTTCTGTCTGTATTAGTTTTTTTATGCTTTTTGCATTATATATGTTAATGGGTTTAAAGTCAATAAAGATTTTTCCACACAGCTATTATGTAGTAACCGAATTTTGCGTTGTCATTTTGATTAATATATAAATGAATTGGGCAAGTATAATACAATAATTTTTGTTACATGTCTAGCCTTAACGTCATGCCTATGGTAAAATATAATTCAAGTTAATTTATTATGGATATCGAAATGAACACCACAACTGATTTAGAAGCAAAAATTAAAGATGCTTTTAATTTTAATGTCAAAATTGACGCCGCTATCGCTAGCTCAATTCCAGTTAGTCGAACCGCTAATGCTACTGTTTTTTTAACTAACAAAAGACTACTTTTCTGTTATATTGACTCTTTAACGAGCCTAAATTATGGTGATATTAAAAAAATTCTTGCCCGAATGAATCTAAAAGTAGAAAAATTTATTGCGCCCTATGCTGATGTCAGCTATTTTGATCGAGCAGCACGAAAAAACTTTGATAAAATTTTTCCTGGGCGTAAATCAGTTACGCCTGATGATTTAAGGTTCTATAAAACCCTTGTACCATATAAACCTGCTTTGGTGCAAATATCTGAAATAGCTGGCGGTGTAATTAGGCAATACGATTCAACAGCAGTTGGAAAATGGCGCCCAAGTGTAAAATTTAGCTATCGACGAATACAGACTAGCTAAGTCGCTATTTCTTGCTTGCTTTAGATTTACTCTTAAGCATTTCTTCTTTTTTGTTCATGGCCACCATCCAATCTTCTAAATCCGATAAAATCTCCCCGGCAGACTCTTTAGTTGGTCGCTTGCGATTAGCAGGATAAACTAAACCAATCTTTTTATAGGCATCTTTAATTAGACGAATCTGCTCATCAGAGGCTGGTTGCTCACCATCAAAGTTCATTGATTCTTCACGTACAGCCTTATGGATAGCCACTAATCCAATAAAGCCACAGCCTAACGGCACCAAGCCAATCAGGGTAAAGGCAACAGCTAGCGACAAAACAATATCTTTATCTAAACTATTGTCACCATAGGCATTATTAGCTGGATCGTCTTTTTCATAATTTATCCTAATGGTATCGCCACTATTAAAGTAACACTTATCATGCTTTGGCCACTTTTCTAAGCTACGATAACTACTATATTTTTTGTCACCGACTTCAAATTCATAACTAACATTGCAAAGATCATACTCATAGTGACTATCACTATGTCTATCAACCGACACTACTTTAGCATTGCCGCTACTAGTGCGTTTTGTATAAGAATTATAACGGTCAATATATGACATCATTAAAATCACACCCGCCATACCAACCGCGATTAAAGCCAAACAAACAAAACGATAGACCAAACGAGCTACTATATTAGTCCTAACGTATTTGTTGAATCGCTGTGTTCGATTTTTCATATTTTCAACTTAATTTTATCACGCTAGTGCTTAAATTGGCAAACTTAAAATATTAGTGCAATAAATTATTAAAACCAACAAATTTATCGGCGGCTTTTTTGCTATCAACACCTCTACTTAATTTTAGTTTAGCGCTACTATTTCTACCACGACGGCGACGGCGTGCAACTTTCGCTACCTTACCGGCATTCTGCTTGACAGTTTTAAATTCTAAATCAGATTTTGGTGGCATAGCAGAACTAGGATCGCGCGCATTGTTCTTTTTGGGATTATCGGCACTATCGTCAGTTCCTCCTTCAGCAGCCCTTTTGACTTCAGCAATAAGATCCCCTAGCTTCTGCGTCCCAACTTTACCGCTAGGCGAAATCTCTTTTTGATTTTTTTCAGTCTCTTTGGCTTGTTTCATAGATTTTTTAAGAGCTTGTCGCTTAGTTTTTGAAAGTAAAGCTTCAGGTGTTGATACTTGGCTGGCAATCATCTGGCTAATCTCTGCTCGAGGCTTAGCATAGAGTAAGCGACTATGGCTAATAATGTTATTCAAATAACCAGCACCAGCCTTTGGTAAACTTAAAGTAGTACCAGAAAAGGCTGGATTTTTTTCGCCCTCTATCATCATAGAGCATATAAAATGGCGATTATTCATCTGCAAAATGTCTTGGGCAGTAAAATTAGGTGAAAACTGCTGCTCTAAAACAGGCGCATCTTCAGCGCTAACACGCATTGACATAATAGTGCCAACATTACCAAAAACAGCATCCCGAACAGTGTCGCTCATTTGCGTTATATACTGATTAGCCACAGTTAAGTTTAAGCCATACTTGCGCGCTTCGGATAAAATAACAGCAAATGAATCCGTAGCAAAATTCTGAAATTCATCAACATATAGATAGAATGGTCGACGATCGTTGACATCTGGTATATCTGAACGGCTCATAGCAGCTAACTGAATTTTTGTTACTAAAAATGACCCTAATATAGCAGCATTATCCTCGCCTATTAAGCCCTTAGAAAGATTTACAATTAATATCTTGCCTTCATCCATGATTTTGCGAATATTGAAGGTTGATTTAGGCTGTCCAATAATATTGCGGATAATCGGATTAGCTGTAAATGCGCCGACTTTATTTAGTATTGGTGCGATTGCTTCGGCTACAAAACGATCATTCCAAGAGGCGAACTCAATGCGCCAAAATTGCAAAACCACAGTATCGGTTACTTTTGACAAAACTTTAAGGCGAAAAGATTTATCGGTTAACATGCGAGTAATATCAAGCATCGTTGTATCTGGATATTCCAATAAAGCTAATATGGTATAGCGTAAAATATATTCCAATCTTGGCCCCCAAGATTCGGCGAACATTCGCTTTAATACGCCTATAATTTCAGAACTAATGTTATTACGCTGAGACTGGTCAAATACCTCCATAGGATTAAATCCTAAAGGATATTCTGTATCGGCTGGATTAAAATAAACCACATCTTTAATGCGACTAGGTGGAATAAATTTTAAATTATCCAGCGCAAAATCACCGTGTGGATCGATAATAGCATAGCCCTGATTATGATAAATATCAGATAAAGCTAATAGCTCCAGCAGACCAGATTTACCTGTTCCAGTTTGACCGATAATATATACGTGCCTTGAGCGATCAGAGCGATATAAACCAAACTGTTGTTGCATTCCTCTAAAATTAGTTAGACCGAAAGCACTTATTTTATTGTCGCTTTCAGGATTACCGGTTAAAATTGGCAAACTAGCGGGTGGCTCGGCTGTTTTAGAGTTAGCCCAAACTACATTTGGTGTTTCTACGTTAGTGTGAGGTAAATGATAAACCGATGCTAATTCTTCAATATTTAGAATAAAACCATCGTCCGACCTAAAACTACGTCTAGCGTAATTTCTAAAATCATCTCGGCTAAACGACGGATTGGAAGCTAGGCGAAATCCATTTAAGCTAGTAGAGTTAAATTGCTTAAAAGCACTAGCTACCGCATTCATCTGAATTCGCGCTGAAGTCTGATCGCTGCCACTATAGGCTATGCGTATCTTAACTCTATAGCCTAATTTGCGCGATTTCTTTTCTGCCTCACTGACACGTAACTTATCGCGCTCACTCATTTCTTTGGCGCCAGAAGGAGCTGCGCCACCTTCTGGTGGTCGCCATAAAGCCTCAAAAATTTGAAAAAACCAAAACATAACACCCGACATAGTTGATCTCTCGAATCCCTCTTTATAACGTTCGATATATTTGCTGCTGTCTTTTTGCCAAGTATCAGCAATTGGCCTTACTAATATCTGTACCCAAACCTCTTCATCGCTTTTATCTAATTTAGTTAAAGCAGCAGTAATGCCAGCTAATGGATCAACCTCAAAAGCTTGGAAGGTTTTGATCGGGAAATATTGATTGTCAGTCAAAACCAACTCGTCAGTCGCTACTACTGGGTGCTTGCCACCTTCTACGGCATAATCTTGTTTAGCTTCGTGTATCTGCACTGTTGGATATTGAGCATAAATCTGACCCTCTACAAAATTCTGTAGATGCTTGGGCACGCGAACATAAAAACGAATCTGCCCACCAACGCTAGCAATTTCAAATGACAAGTGCTCCTGTACACCGCCAGATATTTTTAATTCCTGCTTATCGCGCAATATACCATGAAGAGATGCAAATAATTGCTCTGCCGACAATTCTTTTTTGTCATTATCCCTTGGTATGTCTAATATTAATAAAATGTAATCATAGTTGTCGACTGCATCCGCCCTACGATAATTCCTCCAGGTCATAAAGCCCAAAATAGCACAGAGCGGTAACCATATGTACCACTGCATAAAAAATGTAAAAAGCCACTGAATCATCTATTAATCATAATAGCATAACAGTAGTAAAAACTACAAACTAAAAGCTTAATTAGATGCTACTGTTTCCGATTTGACAGCAAGATCGTATTTACCTTTAGACACTCGCTTAAAAGCAGCCTTGCTTTGTAAATTCAACAAAACAGTAGCCTCGCGCACCTGTCGTACTTTTAAAACTTCGCGCACAATTTCTTCGCGATACATAGCGCCATTTTTAGATAAAAGGTCCTCAATAACATCAGCAATAGAGCCCGCTTTATAACCTTGTTCAGCTAAAGCATAGATCCCCCGACCAATCAAAACAAAACGATTGTCTTTTATTAATTCATTGTGAATTGCCTGATCAGTAACATTATTGCGCTTAAAAGCATCAGATTTTACCATTTTAGCTATTTCACTAAAATGCATCGGGTGGTTAAATCGCTTTAAAACAACATATATTTTATCTCTGATATTTTTCGGGTTAACTTGTGGCCATCTTGATAGTCCCCAAAGGCCATTTAAGCTAGCAATCTTTTTGCTAAGAGAAGCTAATGCAGTTACTTCACTCGGGTGCTCGTAGCTATTGCCCGCTAATTTATAAAACTCATCTACAGTGACTGGCTTGCCATGCTTTTTTAAAACTTCAACAAGTTTATCGATCTGATTTTTAATATTGCGATCATCCTTGTCATTAGTCAAAATGACAGACTGATAATATTTACTATTTTCGTTTAAGGCGAGCATCTTACCGCTAAGTTCGGTCAGGAATCTAACAACCGAAACTGAGCGATCATCCATATTCCCCATTATGCGCTCAACTAAACTATCAAGTCTAGAGGCCCGACCATTTTCATGCAACACTCTAGTCAAATCCATCTCTATTGCCAAAAAATCCGTATTCTTGCCATCCTCTAAGCTGAGTTTAATACGAATCATCGTCGCCTTTTCAATCTGGCGTACACGTTCACGAGTAATTCCCATAGTTTCGCCAACTTGTTCTAAGGTTTCACAGGGTCCATCAATACCAAAGCGCCTAGATATAACTTCGGCCTCTCTTGGCCTTTCTACGCTAGCTAAAATAGACTTGACAGCACTCTCAAAAACCACCCTTAGGTTAGGTTCTTTAGTCATGCTATCTCACTCCTTTACTATATTACCTAATTCTTGCCTAATATTTGACTTTTATTTGGATTTATAAGCTAAATATAGATTATACGATATATTTCATTTTTCGGCAATATTTTATTTTAAGACTTTAAGTTTTGCGTAAATTATGTCCTAAATAGAGTCTTTCACTAATCTACATATATTTAAAATTGCTATAATATCTAAAACAGGAGGTATAATGAATCGACTAATTAATTTTTTTAAGCCCAAATCTTACGATATCAGCCTAGATATTGATAAAAAAAATCGACAATTTATTGGTCACGTCGAAATTAAAGGCACAACCACCGGCGCCGAAATTCGCCTCCATGCGCGCCACTTAAATATTAAATCAATAATAGTCGACGATAAAGTCATATCTAACTATAAGCTTCTAGAAAATGACGAGTTATCTATACCAACAATTGGCTCAGTAATAAAAATAGACTTTTCTGGTAGCATCAGCGAAACTAATCTGCACGGTCTATATCTAGGCAAATACCAGCATGACGACCAACCCAAAGAAATGCTGGTTACACAATTTGAAGCCCATTATGCCCGTGAGCTATTCCCGTCAATAGATGAGCCTGAAGCAAAAGCTACATTTAAACTTCGTATTAAAGTAGATGAACCGATTGTACTAAGTAATATGCCAGGAAAAAAGATCGGTCAAATCTGGGAATTTGACAAAACACCAGTTATGTCAACTTATCTGCTAGCAATTTGTGCTGGTGACTTTATAAAGAAGACCACTAAAACTAATAGCGGCATTGAAGTTAACGTATACGCAACATCTAACCACCATATAGACGACCTGGACTACGCTCTAGATACCGCCAAGCGAGCTATTGAATTTTATGAAAATTATTTTAATGTTCCTTATCCATTGCCAAAATCTGATCACATTGGCGTACCAGATTTTTCCTGCGGCGCTATGGAAAACTGGGGCTTAATAACTTATCGTGAATCAGAATTACTATCCAATGAACATACTCCCCAAAATAGCAAAGAGCTTATT
The DNA here is from genome assembly GCA_947253405.1 of uncultured Candidatus Saccharibacteria bacterium. Lineage (GTDB taxonomy): Bacteria > Patescibacteriota > Saccharimonadia > Saccharimonadales > Saccharimonadaceae > Nanoperiomorbus. The sequence continues at coordinate 10,487 of CAMXZF010000002.1, forward strand.
GCCATTTGCATCATTCATGAGCTGGCTCATCAATGGTTTGGTAATTTGGTTACCATGAAATGGTGGGATGAGCTCTGGCTTAATGAAAGTTTTGCTAGTTTAATGCAGCATTTTGCGACTAACAAGCTCTTTCCGGAATACAATATTTTAGAGGATTATGAGCTAAGCTATGCTAGTGCTGCCTTGCAACGTGATGCCAATATGGGGGTTCAGTCAATTCAGCAGAATGTCAATTCACCAAGCGAAATTGACACTTTATTCGATAGTGCAATTGTCTACGGCAAAGGTGAACGCCTGCTATTTATGTTGATGGAATATATTGGCGAAGACAGTTTTAGAAACGGTCTTACTAATTATTTTAAAGAATTCGCCTATACTAACACAACAGCAAATGACTTATGGAGTTGTTTGTCGGAGGCAAGCAACCAAGACCTATCTAGCATTATGACGCCATGGATCAAACAGCCAGGCTATCCACTGATATCTGTCGAGCGAGACAATCGAAGTGTCACCCTAAGCCAACAGCGCTTTTTTATCGGCAATAATAAGCCAAACGACGACCAATCCATCTGGCCGGTGCCACTTTTTTCTAACGCTAAAAATGCCCCTAAATTATTAGTAAATAAAAAAACTAGCTTTAAGCTAAACGATAACGAGCTAAATAATTTCAGCCTTAACCTTAACGACAAAGCTCATTACATTACAAAATACGACAACGAAACTTATAGTGGTCTAGTCAACAAATTCCATCAGTTAAACTCAATCGATAAAATCAAACTACTAAGGGAACCCCTGCTATTAGCTCAAGCAAATAAAGCGTCTATAGTGGATTCTTTAAAGCTTGTCAGTAAAAATTTTAAAGAAGATAGCGCTGCCGTCTGGCTAACAATGTGGAGCATTATAAATGTTACAAAAAATTTACTGAGCTTATCTAGCTCATCCTATGGTAGTTTACAGGAACTAGCACGCAAATTAGTTGGCAACACTGCCCATAAGCTTATGAGTTTAAATAATTTATCAATCAATCAACGCAAGCTAATTAAGCCAGTTTTTAATTGTGCTATTTTTGCGGGCGACAAAACCTTGTCTGATTATCTAATAAATATTTATAAAGAAAATTACAATAACATTAAATCAATCCCCAGCGATATTCGCGCTTTAATCTTAAGGCAAGCAGTCAAACAAGAAGATAAAAATAACCAAACAAGCACGCATCTATGGTTAGAGTATAAGCAGGCGCCAAACGATCTAAAGCCAAGTATCGCTTCAGCCTTAACGTCAACGAATTCAGCTGATAATATCAATTTAATATTAGACAACCTAAAAGACACCAACATGATCAGACCGCAAGATACTTTGACTTGGTTCTCATGTTTAATTAATCGCCAACAAGAAGATCTGCGCTCTTTAACTTGGAGTTGGATAAGGCAAAATTGGTCTTGGGTCGAAGAAATATTTGGCGGCGATGGTAGTTATGAGTTATTTGTACGTATCATTAGTCAATCGCTACAAACAGAGCAAGAGCTTGATGAATACCGCCAATTCTTCACTAGATTAGCCAATAAGCCAGCTCTTAGGCGTTCAATTCTAGTTGGAGAAAATCTTATTTCATCACGTATAGACTGGATAAAACACGACAAACCCATAATTGAGCAGTGGCTAAAAAATCGTTAAGCCTTTGTCGGCGTAATATGGGCAGTTAACTCGCTACGATTTTTGATATGGCCTAGATCATCAACTTGATAAATTAAAATCTTGCCAAAAGGCATTTCAAATTTACTAATATCATCATCAGATATATTCTCAATATATTTTACTAGAGCCCTAATTGAATTACCGTGGGCGACAATTAAAACATTCTTGCCATCTAATAATTTCGGAATCACTTCTTCCTTATACCAAGGAACAGCTCGATTATAAACATCCGCTAAAGTCTCTCCGTTAGGAATTGGCTCTTTAAAATTACGTCTAATAGCATTAAATTTAGCCTCGCCAACACGCTCTTTTACTTCCCATTTATTCATGCCGGTATAGTCGCCATAATCGCGCTCATCAATCGCTTTAACGGGTGTGAATTCTAAGTCATTTTTGTTCTTTAAAGACATGACACCCCTCATAGTCTCAATTGACCTTTTTAGAGTGCTAGTATAAATAAAATCAAATTTAATATCTTTAACTAGTTCACCCATTTTAACAGCATCACTAGCGCCTTTTGGTGTCAAGGATACATCAGTCCAGCCAGTCCACTTGCTCAATAAGTTCCATTCGCTTTCACCATGTCTTATTAAGACTAAATTACCTAATGACATTTACTAGTAACCCCCTTTCAAGTGATTGGCTATATTTTATCACAGACTAATCGTCGCCCCACTCCAACAAAGTAAACTCATTGTCAGCAATAACAATTAGTGACCCCCCTGTACCACCCTGCTTCTCAATCTCTCTGGTAATGCCTAGCTTCGTCATGATATCACGCAGACGATTAATGCCATGCGGATTATTAAAATCGGTTCTCTTAGCAAAGCGCTCTATCTTGCCTCCAGTAACAATAAACCTATCGCCCGACTTCTTAACCCACCAAGCATCATCTTGTTCTTTACTACTTAGGCTAATTAAAGCTAGTTCTGAATTATCGACTTCTGACTGAGCGGATATCTTTGCAGTTCGTTTTTGATTTGCAACTATTTTAATCAGCTCGCGCATTAATTTTTTTAAGTTTTTACCACTAGAAGAGCTAATCGCTACAATTGGGCTATTAGTGACCTTTTTTAAATTATCTACTTGCATAGCAACAATCTCGTCATCAATATTATCAATCTTAGTTAAAACTACTACCTCTTTTTTGTTAGCTAAGGCTGTGGAATAATTTTTAAGCTCTCGGCGAATTTTAGTGTAATCACCGGCAATATCATCAGATAAAGAATCTATCATATGTAGAATAACTGAAGTGCGTTCAATATGTCGCAAAAAAGTATCACCTAGACCTTTACCCAGACTTGCCCCCTCAATTATCCCTGGAATATCAGCAATCAAAATAGTAGATCCATCAATATCAGCTACACCCAAATTAGGTTTTATAGTGGTAAAAGCGTAGTTGGCAATCTCTGGTTTTGCGCTAGTAACAACTGATAAAAAAGTAGACTTTCCGGCATTAGGAAAACCCACCAGCCCAACGTCGGCTACTAATTTTAACTCTAGCTTAGCGATAAACTTTTCCCCCTTTTCACCTAATTCGGCAACACGAGGCAGCTGTCGCACAGAGGATTTAAAATGCGCATTACCAAAACCACCATCGCCGCCCTTTGCTACAATGGCTCGTTGCCCAACCTCAATTAAATCAGCCAACACCTTATCATCACGATAAATAAGCGTACCAACCGGTACTTTTACCACCTTATCTTCACCGTCAGCGCCGTGCATCTTGCGTTTACCGCCAGCGCCACCATCTTGAGCCTTTAACTCTGGCTTAAAACGAAAGTCAGCTAAAGTATTAACGTTATTATCGGCGAGAAAAACAACATCACCCCCTCGACCACCGTCACCGCCATCTGGTCCGCCCTTATCGACATATTTTTCATGGCGAAAACTAACAGCGCCAGCACCACCATTACCTGAAATTATTGAGACTTCTGCTGTATCTGCAAACATAAACCTATTTTAACAGAGGCAGGCTATTTTGAGAAACCTCTATAGCTCTGTTATAATAAATCAGGTTTAAGGAGGAAGTTTATGAGTAATAAAATTACTGCTACATTAGAAAGCAGAAAAACCACCGGCAAAAAGGTTTCTCTTTTAAGGGATAAAGGCTTAGTTCCGGGTGTAATATATGGCGATAAAATTGATCCAAAGAATGTTCAACTATCACAACAAGAAGCACAACGATTAGTGCGCGAAGCCGGCAAGCATACACCGGCAGAATTAACCATTGGCAATAAAAAGCAGATGGCTCTAATTAAGGACATGGCCTATGCGCCAGCTAGTAACTTTTTAACTCACATAGCCTTTCAGGCTGTTAGTGCCGATGATGTTGTAACTACAGAGATACCGGTTGTAATCGAAGACGTAGAGCAAGCTCCGGCAACAAAAGCTGGTTTAGTAATTGTGCCTGCGATTGAGCAAGTTGAAGTTCGTGCTAAGGCGTCAGATCTAATTGACCGAATTACCGCTTCAGCAGATAACTTAGTAGAGATAGGCGACAAATTAACATTAGCTGATACTGATCTACCTAAAAATATAGAGCTTGTAAGTCTTGATAGTGATAGTGCAATAGCCACCGTCCAAGACCCTGAGGCTGAAGCAGAAGAAGAAGCTTCTAATGAAGATGAACTTAATAACGCCACAACTACCAACGAAAATTCTGCTGAAGAGCAAAACCAAGAAAATAAATCTGCTTAAAGTGTCAACGATTTTATGTAACTACATCAAGAAAAGATATAGTTACATGAAATCTAATGGCTACACTCACCAAAATGGACCCAGACTTAAAGCGTAAACTTCAAAATAGCCTGCCTAATAGTCCTGGAGTATACTTTCATAAAAATATTAACGGCGAGGTTATCTATGTAGGGAAAGCCTCTAATCTAAATAATCGCGTTAGACAATATTTTCAAAAAAGCAATCAGAACAGAAAGACCGTTGCTTTAATTGAGGATATCAAAGAAACTGAATGGATAACCACTGACTCGGAAATTGATGCCTTATTTTTAGAAAGTGAAATGATCAAGCGCTATATGCCGCGCTATAATATTTTATTAAGAGACGATAAAACTTCGGCTTACGTAAGAATTAACACCAAAAGTAACCTCCCCACTGTAACGATTACTCGTATACCACTAGGTGACAATGCTGAATATATCGGACCTTTCTATAGTTTGTCGGGCATTAAAAAAGCATTGCGATATTTAAGGAAGATATTTCCTTATTACACAAAAGCTAGCGATCAAAAGTCAGCGCTTTTAAAACAGCTAAACTTAGTGCCAACTGGATCAATTAAAGAATATCGCCACAATCTAAATATACTAACTCGTTATTTAAGAGGCGATTATATAAAAGTACAAAAAGATATTGAAAAAGATATGCTTAAAGCTAGTAAAGCGCAAAACTTTGAATTAGCCGCCAAATTTCGCAATCAACTTTTTAGTCTAAACGAGCTCAAAAGACAAATCGTCTTTAGCGATGAGGAGTTTACTAATATCAGCAAAGACAGGGCTCTAACTAGCGCAAAAAGACTGTTTTTGCTAGATAAAGAACCTATTAGAATTGAGTGTTATGACATATCACACCATGGCGGATTTAATACAGCTGGTTCTATGGTTGTTTTTACAAACGGCGTAGCAGATAAAAAACAATACCGCCATTTTAAATTGTCATACAACAACAAAGACGATACCTACAATATGGCAGAAGTATTATCGAGAAGATTTTCTGGTCGTCACAAAAATTGGCCTTTACCAAGCTTAATAATACTTGATGGTGCTGCTCCACAGCTCGGTATTTTAAGTAATATAAAAATAGACATTCCCGTAATTGGTTTAGCTAAACAAAACGATCAAATTATAGTAAGCAAAAAATATTCAAACATAAACCTAAAAAACATTGAACGTCTACAAAAAACCCCGCCTGACGGCATAACGGTAAACTTGGAAAGCGATTCCTACATTATTAACTTACATGCTGGCGCCACACATTCATCGTCTCACTCTTTTACTTTTTTAGGGTCAACCAAGTTACACGAATACACAGACTTATTAAAACTAATTCAACGACTACGCGACGAATCACATCGCTTCGCCATAAATTATCATAAAAAATTAAAGGTCTCTAACCAAACTAAAAACATTCTAGAGCAAATTGATGGTATAGGGCCAAAAAGTCGTCAAAAACTAATTAAGGCTTTTGGTGATGTTGGTAAAATCGCTCACACTCCCACGTCAGAAATTGCCAAACTAGTTGGCACAAAAAAAGCAGTTACTATACGTCAATATTTAAGTCAATATAATAAAAATTAAACCCTAAATCTATGCTATAATAATTTCGACGTGGAGAGAAGTTTTTCTTTTTTAACTAGGTGGTTTGTCTGCTCGCTAGGCCTATGGATGACAGTCGAGCTATTTGGCTACACCAGCCTTCATAGTACACATCAGACTGTGGCTACTTTTTTGCTGGCTGGCTTAATATTTTCTGTTGTTAACGCCGTAGTGAAGCCAATCATAACAATTTTATCATTACCGTTCATACTGGTAACCATGGGTTTGTTTACTATCATAATTAATGGCATCATGGTCTGGATAACTGTATCAGTATCACCCGGGATACATATGTCATTTGGCTGGGCGATTATTAGTAGTTTAATATTAAGTTTGATAAACTATTTATTAAATAATTTGGTTCCAGCAAAGATAGACAAGGAGGATATGTGAGCTTAGGTAATTTTTTAGATATAGTAATGATAGTTAGTGCCTGCCTAATGGTACTAATGATACTTTTGCAAAGTAGAGGAGCTTCCTTAGGCGCAGGCTTTGGTGCTAGCGGTGAGCTCTTTACTACTCGCCGTGGTCTAGAAAAAAACCTTTATGACACTACTGTGGTGCTAGCTGTTGTATTTACTATAAGCTTGTTGGCTGGGATACTAGTATAGCAACCCAATGGCGAAAAAAAATACTAAACAAAAAAAGCGCTTTAATTTTAATAAAAAGCTACAGTCTTGGCGTAAAAAATGCGATAAAATTGGGCAATCATTAGTAAAAAATATTAATAGCTTACTACTTTTGCGTTGGAACCGATTAAAATTTGTTCGCAGTGGCATAGTAATTTGGCTTGTTATTGCTTTGTCGCTCATGCTAGCTGGTTGGCACGAAATTACTAAATTTAACAATACTCTAAAAAATAGCCGCCCCGTTAGTAGCGGAGTTTACACTGAGGGTGTAGTCGACAAAGTCACTACCATTAACCCACTTTACGCTTATACGGATAGCGAAAAGGCGGCATCAAGCCTAGTGTTCTCAGGACTAATGGAATATGATAATACCGGAAATATTCGGGGTAAATTAGCAAAAACATGGAGTCATGACACGACCGGGAAAAACTGGTCATTCAAATTAAACGATAACCTTAAATGGTCTGATGGTCAGAATCTAACTGCCGACGATGTTAAATGGACTATCGATTTAATAAAAAATGAAAAGATAAAATCACCGCTATTTAATGACTGGAAAGATGTTTCCATAGAGGCAAAAGGCAACAAGGATATCATTTTTAAGCTTAAAGAGCCCTATGTATATTTTCCCAGTAGCCTAACTTTTGGCATTTTACCCAAACACTATTTCAAAAATAAAGATATAAATCAAATTAACAGCTTGTTTAAATACAATCTCGAAGATATACCGCATTCCGGCCCCTTTGCGTTTGCAAAAAAAGAAGAGTCGCCTACAAAAACCACTTGGCGCTTCAATAGTCAACCCATTAACAATAAATCAAAAGCCAAAAATCGTCAGATTATCTTAAAAGCCTATGCTAGTAAAGACGACCTATCTAAAGCAATGAAGTCAAGCGAGATTGGTGTAGCTGTCAATGTTGGTATGGATGACATAGATGACCTACAACAGTCTATTCGCAAGCTAAAGCTTATTAAGGCTAGAAGTACAGATGGGGTGTTTGCTATATTTAACAATGAGTCTAGCATTGGAAGCGATGACACGATTCGACAAGCTCTACGTCTAGGCCTAAATCGCAACGAGATCACTCGAAAGCTAAATGTCCCTAAATTAGATAGCCCTATATCTCGCGACATATATAAATCAATAGATGACCTAGATCAGCCAATATACAATCTAGAAGAGGCTAATAGATTGCTTGACCAATCCGGCTATAAAAAAATTAATCAATCACCCTATCGCCAAAAAAATGGTGCCAAATTGGCTATTGAAATGGTTAGCGTAAAAAACTCTAACTACGAACAAACCGCTAAACTTATAGCAAAACAATGGGGAAAGCTAGGGGTCGAAGTAAGTCTAAAATTAGTCAATGCTGGTGATATTCAACAAAAATACATTATCCCGCGCAAATATGATGTCTTAGTTTATCAACTACACTTAGGTTCAAACCCTGATCAGTCCGCCTATTGGTCAAGCAGTGCAATTGAATCTGGCTTAAATTTTGCAAACTATAAATCCAGACATGCCGACTTAGCTCTCATGGCTGGGCGTTCAAATCCAGATGAAAGAATGCGTGAAGCTCGTTACCTAGCGTTTTCTAAAAGGTGGATTGACGATAATCCAGCAATTGCTCTATACCAGCCCTATATATACTGTCTAGCCAATCCTAACTTCAGTAGTTATGAAACCGACCAAAAAATTAACGGCTTAGAAAATCGCTTTTATAATGCCATTAACTGGTCAGCTCAAACCAAAAAGCGCTTAACTACGCCTTAAGTTAATAATAGAGAGCTAAATAATTAGCTCTCTATTATTTTAGTGTCATCAGACACTAAAGCCTAATTATTGAACGGCCTAGACAACTTGATGTCAGGGTCAGATTCACTAATACGCAAAATTTCGTTATATTTTGCTACCCTATCAGTTCGACTTAATGATCCCGTCTTTATTTGTCCACAATTTAGGCCTACCGCTAAATGCGCTATGGTAGTATCTTCTGTCTCGCCACTACGATGGCTCATAACGGTATTAAAACCATTTAGCTTAGCTAACTTAACTGCCTCGATAGTCTCGCTAAGTGATCCAATCTGGTTAGGCTTAATCAAAATTGCATTCGAAGCACCTAAGTCAATTGCCTTTTGTAATCGATCAGGATTAGTAACCAATAAATCGTCACCGACTAATTGAGTATTTTGACCCATCTTATTAGTTAATTTAACCCAATTTGCCCAGTCTTCTTCTGCTAATCCGTCTTCAATCGAAACTAGCGGGTTACTTCTAGCTAAATTAGCAACAAAATCAATCATTTGATCAGAGCTAAGCTCTTTATTATCTGCCTTTAATATATATTTACCGTCCTTAAAAAACTCACTAGCAGCTACATCTAAAGCTAACTTAAAGTCGTCGCCTAACTTGTAGCCAGCCTGCTCAATAGACTCTTCTATTAATTTTAACGGCTCAGCATTACCGCCACTAACCTTTGGTGCGTAGCCACCCTCATCGCCAACTGTAGTTGGATAACCTCTAGACTTCAAAACATTCGCTAGAGCATGAAACACCTCAGAAGACATACGGATGGCTTCGCTGAAGCTATTAGCGCCTAGGGGCATAATCATATATTCTTGAATATCGGTACTCCAGCCAGCATGTGCCCCACCATTCATTACATTCATCATTGGCATAGGCAAGGTAAGTTCCGCCGTGCCAGTTAAATTAGCTATATAACGATATAATGGCAAGCCCTGAGATTTGGCAGCCGCCTTAGCTGTTGCAAGTGAAACCGCCAAAATAGCATTCGCGCCTAAATTAGATTTGTTACTAGTTCCGTCAAGATTGATCATCGCCTGATCAATTTGATTTTGTGCTAAAGCCTCTACGCCAATTAAATGCGGTGCAATTTTCTCGTTAACATTTAAAACTGCCTTATCGACTGACTTGCCCATAAATCTATGGCTATCGCCATCTCTTAACTCTAAAGCCTCAGCTGCGCCAGTAGATGCACCGCTCGGAACAGCTGCTCGGCCCACAAAACCATCATCTAGAGTTACATCAGCTTCAACAGTTGGATTACCTCTTGAGTCTAATATCCATCGTGCTTTTATATTGGTAATCTTTGACATTATACCCTTTCTTTTTTTGTTTATTGTTATTTAGTTTGATAATACGATTTTAACACATAAACCACAAAGGGTGCGCTCAAGGCCAACAGGCCTTATTGCTTTAATATAAATAATCAATTATTGAAAGACTAGAACAAACCACTAAAGCCAAACAATATTACTATAGCTAATAGCCCCGCCATAACTGACGGTACGCCTAACTCGTCCCAATCAATCTTGCGATCATCGTGCCAAGCTCCATAAACTTTCGATGCTACAAAAGCAATTGCCGTCACAATAATCGCTACTTGCGGTATGCGTACTAACGCAGCCACACTATAATAAACACTCCAATGCCAAGAGATCCACACTAGCTCTACAACAATCAACCCCCAAGCTAATGATATTAAACCCTTATATTTTTCTTTATAAATACCTAACATCTGGCGCGCTGATGAAGTCGCAACTATAAAGGCAAGTATAACTGCTATCTCCATAGGCAATATCTGAGCAATAAAAAATATTGCTAACAATCCAATAAATTGACTAGCACTAGCTTGAAACTTAACAAATCTATCGCTGTTCTTGGGCTTGATTAAAATCAGCCAAACAGCATAAATAATGCCTAAAATTAATTGCACCGACCATGCCGGTAATAATGTAGAGATACCATCGACTTCTAGCATACGACCATACTGACCAACCTGCCAGGAAAGAATAACGATACTAAAAGAAAATACCAAATCGGGAACACTGCTCAATATATTAGCCCACCAATAACGTGGCCGCACCGCAAATATACGCCATTTAGATAGAATTACCAGAAAAACAGCTGGCAAAACAGTATTGAACAGAACAGTTAGCGCAATCACACCCAAAGCTAGTAGTAAGTTAAGTACTACATGAGCAGCGCTAGATAAAAAACCAGGCTTTCGGGCTAATCTAATAAAATCAAACATAGTTTATAAACTACAATTATAACATGGTCAGACATTGACGGCTCACAACTTAGCTTAAAACAAATAACCAAAAATATCGCCGGTAACTGTTGGACTTTTGAGCTAGTTTGACGTAAACTATCATGGTAGTGGAAATAGAAAAACAAACTAAAAATCCTCATTTAATTAAAAAGATTCTAGATAAATTGCCACCTTGGTTGCAAGATATAGCTGGGTTGGCCGGATTTATTATAATGATCATAGTCGGCGCTATTATTATTAATAACTTTGTATTTCGCAGCTTCGATGTAATTGGGCCTAGTATGGAACCCACCCTAGAGGGTGAAGGGTCGAGTGATCGCCTAATAGTTAATCGCCTACCAATAACTTGGGCTAAGCTAAACGGCAAAGACTATCTACCTCATCGTGGTGATATTGTCGTCTTTGAAAACCCTAAAGATTACACATTGGACGGACGTGAATATATCGTGAAGCGCGTCATTGGACTTCCTGGTGAAACTGTCAAAATAAATAATTGCGAACTAAAAGTCTATAATAAGGATAATCAACTTGGCTTTAATCCTTATGAAGATTTTCAAAAACAAGGCAAGTTAGATCCCAACGATAAAGCTGTTAACAATTGTATCGATGGAGATGGCACCAATGTAACTGTGCCTAGTGGTGAAATTTTTGTGGTTGGTGACCATCGCACTGGCTCTTATTCTATGGATAGTCGAAATGGTGGTGGTAGATCTAGCTTAGGTCTAGTCCCATTAAAAAATATTATCGGTCCAGTGTCAGCTAGATTGTGGCCAATCGATAAGTTTCGTACGTTTTAAATCTAACTGGTGACATTATTTGCAGCTAAAACCCCCATAGTTTTAGCCTTTGCTTTGTTTGTTTGGTAATTTAAATTAAACAAATTGTCCAAACTTGCCGCCGCCTCTTTTTCCATTGGACCAACTATACGGTCACCTGTAACACTATCAGTATAAGAATTAACCAAATCAAAGCTAGCGATACGACTACGGCGCTTGTGTATATTCCTTAAAGCCTCTAGCCAGCTATCCATACTCTCTTTTGATATTGGCTCGTCTTTTAACCTTAAGCCTTTATAAAAGATATGGGCTAAGCTACCAATTCTCATAGCCTGCCTTTTTTCGGCAGTTAAAACCTGAACTTCAATAGGAATATTTTTATAAATAAAGGTAGTCTTGCCAAGCTCTAAGCCATCTTTATCTACAGACGGCTTTGCGTCAATTACCCCTATTGGCGTAGATAAACTCACAGTTGAATAATCAATAAAATCTGGCGTTCCTGCTATGTGGACAGGTGATATTTTAGAAACTGTGGCATTAGGTATAATTTTCGTTGAGTTATAAACGCCGTTAACCAGCCGGTTAAGAGTAGCAATCATCTCTGATTTATCCTTAGTGATTAACGTAATACCAACTAAATCCATGGGGATTGTACCTCTAGGTATACTGCTGTCGTTATCGTATCGATGCATTTTTTCGGCTAATGATCCGCGCGATTTTAGCCGAAATCGCCCTATTGTACCGTCTTCACCGTTCTTTATGCCATCAGTTGATTCATTTACCGCAATTGTTCCATAAATAGAGTCGTGTTTAGGATGAATTTCCACCGAAGACATTGCCCTAAAGTTATCTTGGCCATCAAAAATCTCCCCCAAAACTGACTGAACTAATTTTTCAGTATTTTTATCCAAACTATCATACTCGTTACCAGACTCATTGATACGTTCAAGCACGGCATCTGCTCGTTCTAGCAAGTCAATTCTACCGTCATGCTTTAGCTCTAATTCTTTTACTCTAGAATTTAAAGCTAAAGCTAAATTATCAAATCCAATCAACTCCGTAATAGGAGCTATAACCAACTCAGTAAAGTAAATATCATCTAGCAATTTAGTAGTATCTGCACCCTCTCGATCAAACAGCTCAAGCGTTTCGCCTGCTTTAATTAAAAAGGATTCGATATTAATGTTTTGAGTAGCCTCTTTAATAATGTCGACATTAATGTGCGAATGGGTATTTTTATTTTCCTTAGATGACCTAGCCTCTGATACGATCTCTTTTTTTAAATTTTCAATCCTAGTTCTATCGCTTAGTAGGCCCTGTAAATAAACCTTACTTCGATAGTCTATTTCTTGATCCTCGCTGAACTGATTCGAATGCAAGAAATCTTTAATTACGGTCTTGGCCTTTTTGTCGGGCGAATCTTGGTTTGCGGCATTATCATAAATCTCACCTAAAGCAGCCGCGCTATAAGCTAATTCATTTATCTCTTTACCGCAAAAAGAGCGTATTATTCTTTGTTTGGAATTAAGTTGACGCAGCTTAGACCTAACATCTTCTTCGGACTGGGAGTCTGGTTTGCTATAGATATCTGAAATAGAATAGTACTCCTCTATTGGCTTTCTAGTATTTTCTGGCAAATGAGAATAGGGGTATTGCCGCAAAATATTAAGGTCTAAATTAAACTTTTTTTCCATCTCCTAGGCCTTAATTATATCATCAGTACATCTGAGCAGATGAACCATTAGAAGAGTCGTAGACTGATATAATCGGCTTGCCGTCTCGATCAGATGTTTCTTCAATATCTAATGAACCATTTTTAATGGTGGTATCAACTGTATACTCACCTATCTGACTTTTCGCCGTTATCTTAACGTCGCCTAGCTCGTCGCTAATTGCCCGATAACCCATTACACCCTGGTCGCCTTTTGAATAAGGTCTAATCATAATACGATCAGCTTTAGTTCCCTTAAATATATAATAATTAAGCTTTTTAGCATAAGCATTGACGCGTGAAGCGATACTATAGCTGCCCTGGTTACCCATAATTAACACAGAGCCATTGCGTCCGACCAAGACTTTTTCAGCTTTTGTGACCGAAACTGATAACCAGCTTTCTTTAAAGCCAAACTCCAAAGTGTAGCCGTGCTGACTAGTTATAACGTAATAGCATGACTTAATAGGTATAATCGCACTCTCATATTTAGCGTCCGGAACATTAGTTGGCCTCTTTAGATCTAGATCGGCACCAACTAACAAGCCTTTACCCTGTATGTCAGATATACTAATATCTGCCTTTTCAACGCCATCGGGCACGCTTATTATTGGATTTTCTTCCACTAAATTCTTGTCATATCGTTCACAATAGTTAATTGCACCCGTCTTCATAGCTGAAAGCATCTCTTCTTTGGTTGAGCTCGGCTTTTTATCTTCAACTTTGGGCTTATTCTCAGCTTGATCTATTTCGAGATCTTTATTAATTGGCTTGTTGTTCATAATTACAAAAATAGCTATCACTATTGAGACCATAATAACAACCAAAGCTGCCACAATAGCGAAAATCATTTTAGGGTCAGATAGAAAGCTTGCTTTATTTTTCTTTGCGCTATGCTCTCTAGATTTATCGTACTCCTGCTCGCTTGCACTTCTACCATAAACCGGCTGGCCATATATATCATAACCCTGTAGCTCTAAAGGTGGCAGCTTGCTTGGTCCATCATCAATTGGGCTGACGCCAGAGTCTATACCTCCAGCCGAAATACTTTCTGGCTGTTCGCTGTTAGAATTATTATAGTTTATCTGCGGATAAGATTGCTGATTATTAACTGGCGAATTTTGGCTATCTACACCTGGAGTTAAATTACTTGAATCAACTGGATTGTCATTTTGTTCTTGATTTTTTGGAAACATTATAATTTATATTTTACCATCATTAGCGTCAAAACATAAGCTTATTTAATGTTTAGTATCTTCCCCTATTAAATAGCTTTCAAACTCTAATCTACCACTTAAATCAGGACTGTAAGCTGAAACATTAGGTATATTAAGTGCCATAATATGACGCCAAACACTACTAATTAGCTTTTTAAAGACCTTAATTTCGGCATTATCATAATCCAAATAAAGTGCAATAATCTCGCCATCTACTGGCTCAATAAACTGTATCGATCCTTCAACAACCTTGTAGTCACTATATTTTTTTGAATTTTCTACTAAAAGTTTATAGAACATTAGCTGATACCTATAATTAATAGCCTTTATTTTTTCGTTCCAACCTCCCGATGATTTACTTAGACTATTAATGGCTTTTCCTGTCTTGTAATCAACTATCTTAATCGTATGATTTTTATGATCGACTTCCATGCAATCAATTTTACCGACCAGCTTAACACCATCTAAATTAGCTTCCAGCGATTGTTCGGATTTTTGATTAGCATTAAAATGACCCCTCATCTTAGAAAAATAAGTTTTTATAGATTCTGTACCTTTATCTAGGTAAGCTTTGGCTGTAGCCTGATCCAAATCATCATCATTAAAATTATCTTCAAAATCCTTAATGGCTTCACTAGTTTCAATTAATTTACCAGTTGTGATCATGGTATTATGGGCTTTCTGCATAACATGATGCATGGCACTACCAAAAATCAAATTAACCGACATTCCTTGTGGTACACCCAACAGATTATATAGCAAAAACTTATCCGGACCACTATAAACCAAATCGGTAAAGCTATTCAAATCAGTAGCAGACAAGCGATATCTAGCTAGTCGATCCGACAATAAACTCTTAAGTTTTATTGTCGGTTTACACAAATCGCTAAATAAGCTACTTTCTAATACATCTGTCATTCTAGCTGGATCGGGCTCATTTAATTTATGCTTTTCTATATGTAGAATATACTCTAAATCAATTAACTCTTTACCTCCATCACCAACCTTATGGCTAGTTATAATCAAATGTTTTTTTGCCCTCGTCATAGCTACGAACAAAAGCCGCCTTTTTTCATCATCACTTTTATCCTCGCTCATACGATAGGGCATATTAGCCGGTAACGCTATTTTCGACACATTTGAGCGCGCTTTGTTACCCCAAATATTGCTCTCAGCATTAACAATGAATACCGTATCAAACTCCATCCCCTTCGATTTATGGGCAGTCATTAACTGAACACCCATACCATCATCAATTACTAAAGTGGAATAAATTGGTTCAGCAAGCTCCATGCTTTTGTCGATAAATTCTACTAGGTCACTTATCTTTAGATTCTGATTCGGTTTAAAATTATCAAAGGCTGTCAGCAAAGTTTTTATGTCATTTAGGAAACCGAGGTAAGCTAAACTATTGCTATTCAATTTTTCTAAACCAAAATAATAGCTCAATATTGGGGATTTATAATTTAGCTTGTCGGCGTCATTATCGCTAAAAAATGCCACCGCTTCCCCGTCTTTAGCGGCATCAACACAATTATCAAGCCCGACAATACTACCAATAATGTATGTAGCCGAAAAGGTTTTAGCCTGCATTGAAAGATCCTTTAACCAAGACAGTAATCTGTTCGTTTGTTGATTATAGCCATCAAGTGCTTTAATCCAATCGCTCCTGTATTCACGCCCCTTAAGGCTAATGCTATAAAAATCCTCTGAGCTAAAACCAAATGCTGGATGAGCAATAATTTCCGGCAAGATAGCACTAGCCGCCAAGCTATTACCACTAGACAGCGCATTGACAATCTTTACTAGGTTGATAACTAGATTAATTATTTCCGAACGAAAGATATTGCGCTGTTTTTCATAATTAACCTTAATCTGCTTGGCACTTAAGTATTTAGCTATTTCTTCTAGAGTATTGTGTTTACGCGAAATGATCGCAATATTGCTCGGATTTTCACCAGCATCAATTCTTTTCTCAATTTCACTGACGACAAATTCAATTTCATGCTCGAAAGTCACTGCTTCAAATCGCTCTACCGGATAATTGGCCACTTGACCTTCGGATGTGATAAATTTGTCAGTTCCATCAACATTTAATAAACGATTTGTAATTCCTTTAGCCACAACTGAGCTAGCCTTTAGTATACTATCGTTACTACGATAGTTGCGATGTAAGTTAATTTGTTTAATATCTTTAAGTCTACTTTTTAAAGACTGAATATTGCCAATGTCTGCCCCCTGAAAACGATATATTGCTTGGTCATCGTCACCCACCACCATCAAATTAGGCTGATCATCATAATCGGTCAAATTTTTCAAAAGTCTCATTTGAGCGTCATTAGTATCCTGAAATTCATCAACCAAAATATACTGATATTGCTCTTGCATTTCTGACTTTAAGCTAGGTCTATTTTCAACCACTTCAATAACTTTCATAATCATGTCGTCAAAATCATACAAGCCAGCTTTAGACATCTCCTCTAGATATTGTTCATAAATTTTTACACAATCTAGTGTTTTTTGGTAGAAATCACTAGCTATAGCTTTGAGCCATGAATTCTTAAATTTAGTTATAGTGGCAGTCTTTTTGTTAATCTTAGCTTGGCTTAAAGCTAGGCGTAAATCGCTACAAAATATTTCAGCTAAAGTTGGTTGGTTGGAAAACTCAAATTGCTCAAATTTTGCACTAATTGAGGTAGCTTGATTTAATAAATCCTCATAGCTCTTTATCATATTAATTGCCACCTTTTGTGAAAAAACCGCCTTAGCGCAATCGGAAATTGCCTCACAAAAATTAATATTCTGCGCTAAAATCAATTGCGCTTCTTTTGGGCTAATGCCTGCGCGCTTAAAATCAGATATGGTTTTTTGGATATCTTTAGTGTGTGTAAATTCGCCATTTCTTTTCGATCGAAGCTTACTAGAAAAATCTAATTTAGCTATTAAAGAGTTGACGATATCACGCGTCGTTAAATTATCCGCTGGCTTCACGTCAGCACCAGAAAAGAAATACTCGCTATTGTTAGCCATAATATCAGAGCCAAATTTATGAAAAGTCGCTATATTAACCTTGTGAGCATCAACCCCAATAATACTACTCAGCCGATTTATCATGTTAGCACTAGCGGCATCAGTAAAGGTTAGGCACAATATATTGTCTGGACTGGCATCAGTTTTTTCTAATATATTAGCCACTCGCATAGCTAAAAGCTCAGTCTTACCTGTTCCAGGACCTGCAACCACCATTAACGGACCATTAATGTAGTTGACCGCTTCAAGCTGCTCTTGGTTAAGGTCTTTTAATTTTTGGTTAAATATATTTTTATAGTCCATTATCCGTCTACTCCTTAATTAGTCATTACTACTCGCACAGCAGCTGCCAGTGATTTATCTCCACTAGAAAAAGAATGTGCATATATACCAGTATCGCCTAAATTACGCACCGACCCACCACGCATAAACCAAGAATCTTTTAAGGTGGCAAATCCCGAATACTCATTACCCCAGCTTTGTTTATCGGTTGTGACTGATTGCACTAGCTTAGTTTCATGTAACGCCATTCCACCACAAGTTTGATAGGTACAAATATCATTATTAAACAAAGTTGCATCACCGCCTTGGTGTGTAGCGCTCCAACTGGCGCTGACACTAAAGCCATCGCTTTTTTGATATAAATCAACATAAGGCCACTTCGCTTGCTGTATCATATAATTATCGCCACTAGTAGAAATTCCGTCATGCTGTGTAACATTTGCTGCTAATAGATCCCAAGATCCACCAGACATATCATACACCCCGGTCGGGTTGCCAGTAGTAGAGGCTAACTGACCAATCACACCATTATAGCTATGGTTTTTATCTTGCGAGCAAGCCATTGGCGACTCTTTAGTAAACATATTTAAAGGTGTGCCGTCAGAGTAATTTACTAGACTACCCCTTGCCGCTGGTCCACAGCCAGTGACACCATAATTAACTTGACTGCTAATACCAATTTGACTATCGTTATCAGCATCAGAGCCAAAATTTAAAGCAACGTTCGGCTGAACGCCCGAACCGGGCTGACCAGGTAATTTAACGCCGACACCAAATTCACTAGATGAGAGATAAACTGCCCCACCCCATTCAGAATTTCTCGCCATTCGAGTGGTATAACTCCTTAAATTATGTGAGTTTTGCTTGAGACCACTAATATATAGACTACCATTACCGCCTGTATTATTTGGATCTGCATGGCCAATTGACTTTGCAATATCATAATAATTGCCAAAAGGCTCCGCGGTATTTGCCCGCTGATTAGGCTTAATGGTCGGCTCTATTCTAGTGCCAGTTGTTTCAAATTTACCTAGCCAATAACCAGATAGCTGCTTATCACCAAAGCTAAAGCCTGGATGAGTGGACCACGTACTACTAGCATCATAATAATCTCGACTAATATTGCACCCATTACGATAATCTTGACTATTTAGGCCTGCAAAATTAACTGCACTACAAGTTTCGTGCGGTATTTTACTATGGTATTTAGTCTTTTCAAACATAATGTCAAAATTTTCTGCTAGTGAAGGTTTATCTATTGCTGAATATCTTTTTACTTCATAAGCATAGCGCGGTATATAAGTATAAAAACCTAAAATATCATCGTTCTTTAAATCATAGCTACTAATTTTACCCGTCATATAATCGTGTGCTTTTACTAAAGCACTATCTTTCAGAGTAACCGCATTAGCCCATCTTTTATTATTGTAATCATACCAATAGCCAATCTTGTTGGGATTTTCTTTATTGGCATTATCAACTAATTGCCAATTAGCCGAACCGTCCATATTATTCCCAGCGTACCTTACAGGAAATAAGTTGTCATCTAACGTGACCTCACAGGCATTGTCTGGATTGCCAGACTGGCATAAATTAGAATTTAAATACGTAAATTCCGCAGAAGCTTTGCCACCTTGCGTAATAACATGAATCTGATGCCTTGAAGGATCAAAATACTTGGGCACATTACAAGCTATTTCTTTATCAGAATTAATCACCAAATTTTGACAGGCTTCAGCTGGTTGAAACTGACCATCGTCGTTGCTATCAATATAAACCCTATAAGTACTTTTTAGATCAGTACCTCTAATCGTAATTTTATCGTCATGTTCCACAAAGATTTCATTGGGGTCAACTTTTTCAATCGTTGGCGGACTGGGTAAATCGGCAACTAAACTATAGTTAATAGTGGTTCTATATGTATCTGGAGCTAAACTACTACTTACATTAGCTCCAAACCAAATGGTGCTAGTAATGCCACTAGCGGGCGTTGGCTGATTAGACTTGTTTATACTATAACCATTAGCTAGCTTTGCGCTTGATTCCACTAGTGGAATCTTAGCCCACTTGCTACTAGCGCTAGGTTTTTGTCTGTAGCTACGATCAAACTTATCCTTGCCGGCAATGGCAAACCCCCAGCTATTCTTAGCTAGTGGCTGCGGATTATCGATATCAGCGCTAGTTGACGCTATAAACGACTGATTATTGTTCGAACTTGCTCTTAATTTAGAATTATCACTGCTACCTATAATGGCAAACGTCAAGTTGTAGCCATTTTGCACGTTAGTAATAACCTTGGCATTTGTCTTGGTGGCAAAATAATTATTGTCGCTACTATCTAACTCAGGCTGAAGACTAGCGGTATTTTTATCGATTTCTAAAGATATGAATCCTGGACCGCTAGGCAGTAAGGGTTGATCGGCCTTGGCTTGACCGCTAAATCCACCCGTTAAACTAAGCACTAATAAGCTCAAAAAAGCAAGTAAAGAAAGTGACTTAAATTTACCAGACAACTGAGTTTGGCTGTTCAAGCTGATTTTTTCAAAAACGCTCATCTATCCCCCAATATTTTAGGTATTTAAATTAAACAGTTTTTTACTCTCGCTTGCACACCTATTGAAATAGCGCCAAAATAAACGCTCCTTCGCTATTATAGCAAAAATTAAGCTTTATGATTAATTTATTAAATTAATTTACGACCGCTAAGGGCATGACTTAGCGTAATTTTATCGGCATACTCTAAATCAACGCCAATGGGTAGACCTCTAGCCAAACGACTAACCCTTAAGTTTTCTAAATTATAATCCGTTAATTGTTTTTGTATATAAAGCGCTGTCGACTCACCCTCGACGCTAGCGTTAGTTGCCAGAATAACCTCTTTAACGCCATCTTTTTGAATGCGGCTAATTAACTCTGGAATATGTAAATCTTCTGGGCCGATACCGTCGATTGGCGAGATCACTCCACCCAAAACATGATAAGTGCCTTTAAATTGGCCTGTGTTTTCTAGGGCAATTACATCAAAAGGATCTTCTACAATTGCTACGATTGATTTGTCTCTATCTGAGTTATCGTAAAGCGGTGACACTTCACTAGACTGATCAATCAACGCAAATGTTGCTGGACATAGTTTAACCCCTGATTTAATTTTAGATAAGCTACTAGCAAGCTTCTGATTATTCTTGTCACTCCCCTTTAAGCATGCATAGGCGTAGCGCTCTGCAGTTTTTTGTCCAACCCCAGGTAAAGTATTGAATGCGTCAATTAAGTCAACTAAAGCTTGTGGCAAAAAATTTTTATTTGATTGCATTATGATTACGAATTAACACTTATGACTAATACTAAAGCTAATGATTATGAATTTTTGCTAAAGACCCAAGTTGCCCAAGCCACCCATTAGTGGCTTCATTTTTTCTGCAGCTACTTCTTGGGCTGCTTTTAGTCCATCGCGGATGGCGGCTTTAATCCAGCCCTCTAATTCTTCTTTATTATCTAAGTCAATCAAATCAGGGTTAACCTTTACGTCAACCACCTTAAGTTCGCCGTTAAACTGAATCACTACAGCGCCGTCACCAGCCTCAACCTCAACTAATTCATTTGAAAGCTCTTTTTGCGCTTTTTTTAATTTTTGCACCATTTGCATCTGCTCTTTAAATCCAGCCATATAAATAACCCTCCTTATATTACCGACGTAAAATTAGCCTCACGATTTGAAACATTATAGCATAATGTTAAAATAGACTAGAAATGAAACAAAAAAACACTGCGGTTAATAGCTTTATCTACCGCTGGCGCTATCCAATATCATTGCTTGCTATAGTTTTTTTAACTTTTTTCTTTAGTATTTATCGCCTAAACAATATCCCCAATGGTATATCTACGGGTGAAATTCAATCAACTACTAATAGTCTAAGCGTAGCTAATATTCCCTATAAAATATTAAATGGCGACTTTTCTGGCATTGTAGCTTGGCCATGGCACTTACTGCAAATGGCCAGCATTACTTTATTTGGTGTGTCAAACTTTAGCATTCGCTTGCCGGCTTCTATCTTAGCTTTTTTCCTAATCTTTACAGTTATAGCTCTATTTAAAAAACTCTTTAGAGCCAATATCGCTATGCTTGGAGGCTTTATCTTAGTTAGCTCAAGCGCCTTTATTAGCCTTAGCCGAAGCGGCACAGCAGAAATTGCCACCCTCTTTTTTATTTTCCTTAGCTTGTTGCTAGGTAAAAGCTTGATTGATACTGGTCATAAAAAGTCTAGAAAGAAGCTGGCGCTTTCTTTTGGCTTAATAATCAGCCTAGCTTGTCTCGCCTATATGCCAGCCGGATTGACGCTTATCGCCCCCCTAAGCATTCTCTACGTAGTCCATCCGCACAGTAGAATGTCATTCTATCGTAAGAAATTACTCTTTTTGTTTTCCTCTATACTAGCTGCCATATTAACTGCACCCATACTATACACTTTCTTTAGTTCAATATGGGATAGCTCTAATAGAATAATAGTTCTTAAGTTGCTCGGCGTAGAAAACTTAATGTCAGCCTTAAAAAATATCAATCCTATAAATATACTGGCCGCTATCTTTAATGATAATAGTATCTTATTAGGCAATTTAGTCGGTCCAATCGTCAGCCTAGTCGGACTTTTGTTGGCAATTATTGGTATATGGCGTTTACTAATAGCTAAATCATCTATTCGTACACAATTTGTTGTTGTTATTGGTTTTATAAGCCTAATGCTGGGTATAATTAACCCCTATATGGCATTTCTGCTTTTTGTGCCGCTTTTATTTGCTCAAATTACTGGCTTAACCTTTATGATAAATAGCTGGTACAATATGTTCCCACGAAACCCCTATGCCAGAGTGTTCGCCCTACTACCGCTCGGTGTAATACTATTCTCTTTAACTATATTTGAAAGCCAGCGTTATTTTCAAGCTGTTAACTATAGCCCTAAAATTGCCTACCAATATAGCCGAGAACTTGAAGCCGTACAGAACTACCTAAAAAGCCAGCCTAAGAATAGCTTCACTCTAATTGTTAATTCTAAAGATAAGCTGCTGTATCAACACCTAAATATGAGAAACTTATCAGTCACAGACAAAAAGATACATCAAATTAACTTAGATAACAAAAATAAGCCTAACCGCATCATTATTACTGGATCAGCTGCCGCTAAAAACGAAACGCCCAAAGGCTATCAAATGGAGCGCATTGTAGCTGACTGGAAGAATAAAAACAACGTACTTATAAGAGTCTACAAAAAATAAGCGCTCACTATTATCTATCTAGTGGCGCTTATTTTGATTCACCTTATCTTATTTTATTTTTCTTCTGCACTAGTATCGGCCGACTCTTCGCTAGGTTGCTTTACCTCTTCTTTGGGCTGATTCTTCCTTAGCTTTTCAGGGTTACGGACAGATCGCTTTTTATCCTTGTTAGCTAATTTAACCCAAGATGGCAATTTAACTTTAGCATCACTGAGTAAACGGGCAACACGTGTACTTGGTTGAGCGCCGTTAGCTAAATACTTCTCTACTAACGATTTATCAAATTCTACTTCTTTGCTGTGTGGGTTAAACGAACCTACGTAATCAACTACTTTTCCACTACTAGGATGTCGACGTGAATCCTGAACAACAATTCTATACATAGCGTAATGAGTTCTACCGGCTCGTTGTAAACGAATTACAAGCATTTATCTCCTTTTATAAAAAATTAAAGTATGTAATGACGGTTAGTCGCAATTGTAGCAAACATAACCCCATAAATCAAGAAGCTAAAACTATTATCAGCTAAAGGAAACATATGTATTGATAGCTTCTTGGGCAGCTTTTTGCTGTGCCCGAACCTTACTGCCAGCAATCCCTTGCCCTTTCATTTGACCATTAACAAAAACTCCTATAGTGAATGTCTTGTCATGATCGGGACCGAACTCATCTAAGAGACGATATTCTGGCATTGTATTATCAAAACGCTGAACCAATTCTTGCAAATAAGATTTCGGATCACGCCAAGCTCCACTTTTTAATATCTCATCTATGTGACAAAGAATATTATTATGGATAAAACTACTCACTACCGACATTCCTTGATCTAGATAGATCGCACCAGTTAAAGCCTCGAAAGCATTGGCCACAATATGTAGCTTAGCCTGCTCTGTACCCTGTCTTTCACCGTTAGACATAAGTATCAATGATTCATAGCCTAAATTATTGCCAGCGTCCCGAATTGACTCTGTTCGCACTAAAGCTGAACGCCAAGAAGTTAATATACCCTCAGGCATTTCGTAATTTTTAAATAAAAACTCCGTTGTAACTAATTCTAAAACAGCATCACCCAAAAACTCTAGCCTCTCATTATGTGCTCTAGTAGTTTTACGATGCTCATTAAGATAACTACGATGAGTAAATGCAGTTACCAACAAAGATGGATTGTTAAAGCGAAAACCTAGTGTCTGCTCTGCCCAGGCCTGATAAGGGTTGGTGTCAATATACTTGACTTCGGGAACTAGCGGATCATTAGCTGATCGCTTCTTAAAGCTTTGTCTGACTGCTCTTTTTTGCCTTGGGTTCTTCATTTGTGACAATTTATTTTACCTCACCCTTTTCCTTTAATCTCTTATATCCTAAACGCATTAATTTAGCTATATCTTTGTAGGCAACAATGCTCACCGCCTCTTTATATTTAAACCATTTAATGCCATTCATCCAATCTTCTTTTTGGATATCATTGGTGTCGCCTAAGGCTTTGAATAAATAAATTTGCGTGCTCATCAGCACTAAAACATTCTCGCGACGATAGCGAAAATGGATTTTACCTAACCAGCAAATTGCATCTAGATGGTGTACGCCTGCTTCTTCACCAATTTCTCGAATAGCTGTTTCTCTGGCGGTTTCACCTGGCTCTATGTGACCTTTCGGTATAGTCCATCGATCAAAATGATCCGCTACCAGTAAGATCTCTAAATCACCCTCATTAATACGATAAATTACGCCTCCGGCTGTAGCTTCGCGCGATATTTCGGATATATCAAATCGACGACGCTTCTTTTTTTCTATAGCTACTTTTATCTTAGCATTATTGCTGCCGCGAAACTCATTGACATTGGCTGCGTTTTTTGCCTTTTTTGTAACTTTGTCTTTATCTGAACGCTCACCAATATTGGCTAAATTTTTCTTGGACGACTTAGTTTTGGCTTGATGCTGAAGAAGTCTCTTCTTTAGAAACTTGTTGCGATTGCTCAGCCTGCTCATTAGTCTCCTCCTCTTTTATTTGGCGCCATAAAGTGCCTAAAACGCCGTTAACAAAACGAGAAGAGCTTTCTGATCCAAACGATTTAGCTAGTTCAATAGCTTCGTTAATCGCTACTTTTGGCGGTATAAGCTCGCGCATACTGGTTAATTCAAACAAAGCCATGCGCATAATATCGCGATCAATAATGGAAATTTGCGATAGTGGCCAATCTGGTGCCGCTGGCGCAATAATTGCATCAAGCTGCCTTGATGCCTTATTTACCCCCTCGGCTAACTGATATACAAAATCAGTATCTTTTACTTTGTTGGCATAACGCTCTAAATTACGCTCTAAAATATTACGTAAATTAGCCGAACTATCATCTAGATTAGTACGGAAGTCATACTCGTATAGTGTTTGTAGCACTATTATTCTACCTAGATGCCGATTACTTGCCATTAGAGAAAACTCCTCGTTTATTTTTAATGTTCTATTAGTTTTTATAAATTTGATACTACAGTATAAATAGCTATAAATCTATTTTAAAGCTTTTTTGCCAGTGTCGCCCTTAGTAGTAACAGCCTTAACTGGTGATTTAGCGTTAACTCTACGCGCCAAATTCAAAATCAAGTGGCTACGACGATTGCCCGTACGACGTGGGCTAGTCTGTTTTTTGGGTTTACCCATTTTTCTCCTTTACTTATACTTATTTTAATTTTAGCAATTCAAACTGCTAAAATCAACTAGAAACCTAGCTATAACATAATATTGACAATTTAGCATTTATATGCTATTATTTAGCTTATGGATAATCGAAATAGTAGAAAACTGATGAATCGCAATAATTCCGCCAACAAGTCCAAGCGTGACACAAAAAATACGGAGAGTAGTTACGACACTAAACGGCTAAAGGGATTTTTAGCTGGCGTGGCGATTGCAGCACTTTCTGGTGGCTGGTTAGCTAATGGCGTTGCCTCAGCTATTATCGACCATGACACTCCGCTCTATGATCAATATAGCTGTTCAAACGATATCACTGTATCTGTTAAGCCTGGCGACAATTTATGGAACCTAACTAAAGAATCTATGGATAAAAACTTCGACAACAACGACGTTAGGGATTATATCGACGTTGTCCAAGAGCACAACAATCTGGATAATACTGGCCTAAAAGTTGGCCAAACCCTTAAAATACCTAGAAATTGTAAGTAATTAGATAACAACCCTTAAAAGTAAACGCCCACTACCGCCAAAGCGATAGCGGGCAATTAGAAATCAGAAAAGCTAAAAATCATCGTCATCCATGACGTCGGCTAACATTTGATAATTAATGTTGGCTAGCGTACAAATATCATTAGCTATTTCTAAATTCTTTTTGGCATTTTCTAATGACAATAATAGATCATTTGATCTATATTTGGCTCGTTGCATTTGCATTGATAGCTGCGCCTGTTTTGACATACAATTAATTATCTCTAATCTAACATCATCCATATCTGGCTCATCTACATTTAAAGTAACAACATTATCACCTTTGCAATTTAAACCATTAACTATATCTAAAAGGCGATTTCTGCGAATATCCAGCAGCCTAATCTTAAGAATATTTTTTTTCCTAATTTCTTCATAGTTACTAAGCGCTTTATCGTACTTGTCTTCTAAATCAGAACAAGTTTCCTCGGCTTTAGTCCGAACGTCTTTGCATGATCTATAAACTTGCCAGACATCGTCAATATCTAGTATTTTGTCGCCGTCAATCATCAGCTTCTCTCTTTCTGTAGTAAAGATCTTTACCTAAAACTTTTAGGTAACAGATTTTTTATAACATAAAAGAGCCCTATTGTCATGCTTAAGCGTAATAAAAATGAACTCTAACAAGCAGGTTTATATCTTTATACCATCGCGTTGACGGCGATAAGCCCTGTCGTTCACAAGCACTATCGGTAAATTAAAATACTCTGCCATCATTTTACTTTCACCATTAATGCTACTAGTGCTGCTACCGTGCACTAATACACACGAAGGCGCCAAACGTTGGCGTCGATTGTTCTTGCCTTTATAATAGCGCTTAAGGACTACTTGGTTATATAGCAATACATTACGTGTGGGATAACTTAACTTTGCAGACTTGTTAATGAGCGTGTCTGTATCCATGAGCGGTGAAGCGTACTCTATAGTTCTGCCTGAATTAATTTTACAAGTCGATACCGAACGACCTTCGCTGCTAGTTGCTACAACAGCATTGTCGTGTAAAACACTAAAACCCAAATAAATCGATGATGCTTCATCTGACGATCTTAAATAATTGCAAAAACGCGTGTTGCTGATTAGGCTAGTTTTTATTGTGCTAGACTCTAGTCCTTTATTCCAAAAATTAATTGCTCTTGCCCCTACTCCGCCAACCATTTCACTAGGCTCGCTATTTATGGTATGGGTTAATATTTTAAACTTTTCTTTTTCTAATAAAATAACATCCAATTTTGACTGCCCTGTAGTGTCGTCAATCATTTTATGTTTTAAGTTAATATCATCCAAATCAATTAATTCCGTCTTAAAATCAAAGTTTACATAATCTTCAATCTTTTTTAAGACATTAGCTAAAGCCATTGTGGCGTTACCACCCACTATCCGCTCTATTAAATGAAAGTTTGCTAGCAATGCATCTAAGTTATTGTCTTTACTAGCCTTTCTTAGGCTATCTACTCGGTTTAATAAACGCCAATCGTCAGCGCTTAGCTTGGCATTTTTGGCAGTGTTTGTGTCAATGATATCGCTACCCGCAAAAACACTTACGCCCAAATAAAGTGGTTGCAATATGTCATCGATCGCATCGCGCACCTTATTGATATTTTTGCTCCTTAGCTGTCGATGAAGCTTAAGGCCAAGCTTGTTCATATAATCATCTAACTGGTCAACCCTATCAATCTTTGTGGTGGCATTAAACTCTAAAAGTGTTTTTAAGTTAGTTAACTGCTTAGGAGTTAATTCATTTTTTGATAAACTATCAAACAAGTCTGCAAAAATAGCTTCTTTATGTAAAACTAGTGAAACCAAACGCCCTGCCTCGTTTTTATATATACCAGTCTTTTCTACTGCTATAAAATGACGATTAAGCCGAACTAAATCCGCCTTATTCATATGGCCAATCAAATCATATACACCATTATTAAGTTGAATAATTTGGCCAATACGCCCCCATCCCAATGAGTCAATAACCGCCGGCCTTAATAAATAACTATTAACAAAAGGTACATCCCGGAATGACACACCACCTAAATGATAACTAAGTCTAGCAAAGTTATCGTCTAATTCCTTAAGCTTTGCCGCTAAATCAATCAACGGCAAGCCTTTTTTATTAATTAGTCTTGCGCTAATTGGCTCTGCCCCCACTTTAGCCAAAAACATCTGTTCGGCTAAAAAAGTCATCGGATCTAATCGACTCGAACGTAAACCTATTTTAAACCAATAATCAGCCATATCGTCCATACCCGAGGGCTGCAAGTCTGGTTTAATAATCAAATTTGGTATCAAGGCTTTTTTGGTTTTATTTGTGTTTAGCCAATCTTTTAAAAATTGCAATTTAACATGATAAAGTTTATCCACCATTTTACGCTGAATAATATTAAGCTGATATAAATTGTTCTGCCTAATCATCACCCCTTTATGCTTGCTAATTTGGTTAGGCGACATTAAGGCGATTTTTTCTTCCTTGCTATTAAGGGGAATGTAGCCCAGCTGCTCCATAAGGTTAACTGCCTTTAAAAAGCCGTTACGCTCAGCCCGATTGCCACTATCAAAATTCACCAAATCATCTTGATCTAAAAAGTCACTCTGCATTGTTTTGACCATTAAATAGCTAGCGATTTCACCCACTGGGTTGCCACTATTAGGCCTAATGTTAAAAAAGCTAGATCTTAATCGTCTTTTAGCATATTTAGCAACACTTTCGTCCCGTAAAATATCTAAGGCAACTTGTGTAGTCGCTGGGTCAAGCAAAAATTTACGATAATTAAAGCTATAGGCATTTAAATTATCACCAATTCTGTTGATAGTCATCGCAATGTGATCGATCGTACGCTGATCACGCATTATCGGTAATATATTTACACCTGATTTTTCTAGTTTTTCAATTTCTTTACCAATTGATGTCAATAAATAACTAGGATATTTATCATCTAATTTTAAGCTACGGCGACTTATCTTAGATATATTCTTAAAAAACTGTTCTGTTATTTTTGACTGCACCGTTGTATTGTTGGGGTCAATTTTACCCATAACAATTGAATTAGATAGGGCATTAGAGCTTTTTTTGTCAATTAAACGACAAGCTAGCTTTGCCATTCGTTTAGCCTTTTTTTCGCTAATTTGATCACGAAAATCAAAGCCATAACGAATATCAGCTAAATCAGTTCTGTTGTTGCCCACTACTTTCATTTTTATTTATCTAATTTATATAAATATAATAGCATAAAAACGCACCGCTAAGGGTGCGCCAAATTAAAGCTATTGGTATGCCCGATATGGCAAAGTTGGAACGATGTCTTATTGGATATTAAGCGTATCTTTACCATTATTCACACCTCTCCCCTGTTAGCTAGTATATAATTATATTCTTCGGCTGAATTGAACACCAAGAATAACAGGCGGCATAGATCACGAAGCTACTTAGTATTAGTTTTCGTAAAATCATCAGGTTCTGGACGTTGCCAATTCGATTTTATTTCTTCGGTGCTTTTATTTTGCTCAATCGCCTCCACGGCAAAACTTGTGTAATCAGATATGCTTACAAAGCTATAGTTACACTCTAAATTGCCGTCGATAATACCCTTGTTGATTAGCTCGTGGCAAATCCCAGACAACGCAATTAGACCGACCACTGATCTAGATTCTACAAGTTCGTCAGCAATAGTCATAAGCTCCTTGCCGACGCTCAGCTCATCAAATCTTATTTCGACGTTATTTTTCATACAGATTATTATACTATTTTTAGATTAAGGAAAGAGCAGTTTATAGACTTGCCCAGGTCTATTGAGTTGCTTACTTCTGCCAGGATAGGCGCCACGGTCTGCATAATTACCATTACCATCAGCATGATTGTGACCAACTGAATTGCCATTGGAATCAGTGGCATAAAACTCCTGGCCAGTAACATGACCGGCAGCAATCAGAGTTTCACCCTCTTTTTTGGTTCCATCACGGCCAAATGACACAGTCACAGGGTTGCCATCCTTATCAGTACCATACACCGGTGCCGTGAACGAACGGTCTCGATCAACCAGTACTTCTACGTCAGATAACGTGAGATGCCCCCGGCTAAATAGAACTTATATATAGCTAAATCAGTTCTGTTGTTGCCCACTACTTTCATTTTTATTTATCTAATTTATATAAATATAATAGCATAAAAACGCACCGCTAAGGGTGCGCTAAATCAAAGCTATTGGTATGCCCGATACGATTTGAACGTACGACCTTCAGTTCCGCAAACTGACGCTCTATCCAGCTGAGCTACGGGCACATAAAATAACTACCTAAATGTTATCATAGTGGTACCTAGATAACAAGCTGAGAAGTGTAATTATTTATACTCAAAGCTGCCAATTTTAGTGTTAGTTGCGCCAATAGCATTATTTAGGAAAATATCATAGACTCCCTTAGTGTTATTTTGTGGCGTTAAGCATGTTAGCTGGCTATCGCCCTTATCGGTAATCTGGCAAATCTCATTAGCATCTTTTTTGCCATTACGATTTAAATCTAGATATATACTATAGATATCATCGACATTTTGTAAGTTATTGCCAAAAAACACTAGCTTGTTACCGCTCTTATAGTTCCAAGTGTCGCTAACTTTTACGAGTTGATTTGAAAGTTGTTGTTTATTACCATTACCAACTTGGCCATATTGATTTTTGCCCGTACACATAAGATGAAAGTCCCAGAAATCGTTCTTCTGTCTTGGGCGCATAATATCGCAAAAAGAATCTGACGAATTGTAAGAGTGTTTAATATAAGACTCACCATCTATGCCGATTGGAAAATGTCGCACTGGCGATAAATTATTATATTTGCGGTCTCCGGTAACAATACTGTTAACATTAAGCCCCCATATATATGTACCTGGCATGGCTCTATCTTTTGTCGTTTTAGCTATAGTTGAATTATAGCTAACCGACAATTCTTCAATGGAACCGACATCAAAACCTTTAATCTCTACCGGAGCTGGTCGCTCATTTTTAGTGCCATCACCTACACCAAGGCTTCCTGCAGTATTGCCCCAACAAAATACCCTGGCATCTCTTTCAACACCAGCATCTCCTTGCCGCCTAGTATTATCCAAAGCACATACATGATACGAACCAAGCGCAATATTTTCTAAAGTCACCCCTTTTATAGCCCCTGCGTCATAAACCTTTTGTGGTATATCTCTATAGCTAGAACTGCCATTAACTCCCCGACCATAAACATTTATTCCCAGCTGACCCCACCTATTATTACCCCAACAGTAAGCCTTGTCTTTAGCGATTGCACAAGTATTGTGAGCACCAACATCAATATCGGAAAATTCAGCATTAGCTAGTTCAGGGTAGCGGCTAAAGTTTGGCTGTACCGGCAAAGCATGTTCATTTTTTCCGCCAATGCCAAGGTTACCCCAAAAATTCCAGCCCCAACAATATGGCTTTTTGTCAATTAATACACAGCTGTGATAGAACTCACTCACCAATTTCTCTACTTTAGCGCCCTCGGTTGATCGACCAAATTTAACTAGCGTTGGCGTATATCTATCAGTAGCTGTACCATCACCTAATTGATATTTAGTATAGCCATAGTCGCCATCGTTAACCGCACTATTTTTACCCCAACAATAAACCTTACTATCAGCGATAGCACAGGTACTATTTGATCCCGCTGATATGTCAGTTATTTTTTACCTTCTAGCGCATTATTTCTATTAATTAATTTTGGCACCAAGCTATCAGTTCTGCTGCCATCGCCCAAAGATCCATATTTATTACTACCCCAACAATATAAATCACCATCTTCAACTAAAGCACAACTATGAAATGTGCCAAGCGCAACTTTTTCAACTGATTTTTTATAAAGCTTATAGTCATTGACTACTGGTTCTACCGGCAATTTAGGTGTCACGGTATAGACTACGTTGGTAGAGTAAGTGCCAGCTGGTAGAGAGTTAGATAGTTTAGCGCCATAGTAGATATAGAAGGTTTGGGACTTAGTTTGACCTACTTCAGCAGTAGCATCTTTTAGAGTGACGGGGTTGTCTTTAGTTGGGATTTGGTAAAAGCGAGCAAATTGAAAGGCTTCTGTTGCAATAACATCATCATGTCCTCGAGCAAAAGCTTCCTCGCAAGATATAGTCTGGCCCATTCTGCCAAAGCTGCAGTCAGATATTGGCAAAAATCCCCAAGTATTGTCAGCTAGGCTAGAACCGCCAGTCTGAGTGATAATTGGCACACCATAATGACTATAGGCTACTTCTTGTTCACTATAGTTAGCCTGTACTGGATTAATGACCCGGTTATCTTGATCATTAGGACTAGTCTTTTCTCTAGTTAGATTAGAGTGGTCTTTATTAGTACTAACAGTTGCTAGATAACCTACGCCACTATTAGCTTCAATGTTTAGGATAGTAGGATAGTTAGTTATCTTAGTGTTGTCGTTAGTAATATATTTATCTAGCTTAGCAATAGTATTAGCATCTTTATTACTTAGACTAACAGTTAGATAGGTAGAGTCATTGTTATTATTAGTTGGTTCAGCTTTAACTAGATTAGGTAGAGATAGACTAGATAGTAAGATATAGAGAGATGGTAGAAGTAGGGTTAGAAAAGATAGGGTTTTTAAACCCATAAATACCCCCCCCCAGGTGGTGGAAGGATAGTTAGTTT
>CAMXZF010000003.1 GCA_947253405.1 uncultured Candidatus Saccharibacteria bacterium
GATTATCCAGGACGTCTCGTGGGCTCGGAGATGTGTATAAGAGACAGTCTTTGTGATGTGCTGTAACAATAATCGCTTTATATTTAATGGCTAAATTATTTAAAAAATTATATCGTTTTAGTCTAGCAAATTCTTCGCTAGAATCCTTATCTAGATAGCCTAAGCCAAGTTCAAACTTTACATTATAAGCTTTACTTAAATTAGAGACAAAGTCAGCATCTTTTTTACTATCACCCTTCCTAATGCCGTGATCAAAGTGGGCTACTATAAAATCATCAGGAAAAATTGCTTTCCCAAAATGTTCTACGCGAAATTCTTGACTACTGGCTACTAAGTTTAATAGCACCACCGAATCAACACCACCACTAATTGCTAAAATGTATCGCATTAATGTCTATTATACAATTAATCTATGCTCTTATTTTAAGAAGTTTTACTGTTTGACTATTCTAGATAATATAATTATTAGCATTGACAATATTAGGTATTTTTGTTATAGTAAAATAGTCAATATAAAATAAAAAGGAACACATGAAAAAATTCAATCATATCGAAAAACAGCCTGGCTATTCTTGGTCGAGAGTACGGTCAAAAAAAGAACTATTGGAGTTCATTAATCGCAAGCTACTATCGTTAGAAAATATCAGTCTAGACTAAATATTACTTAGCTATATAGTCAGATAAAGCATTAATCTTTACCCTGGTTTGCTCAGTATTGTCGCGATTGCGAACAGTTACAGTATCGTCATCCAAACTATCAAAATCTACCACCACAAAATAAGGTGTGCCTATTTCATCAGCTTTGCGATACCGTTTACCAATATTGCCACTGTCGTCCCAACTAACCCTACCAGCAAACTTACTAGACAGATCATCAAATACTATCTTGGCTTTTTTAACTAAATCAGGTTTGTTCTTTAGTAGCGGCGAAACGGTGACTAGGACTGGCGCCAAATTAGTCGGCAATCTTAAGACATTTCGTGTCGAGCCACCAAGCTCATCTTTATCATAAAAGGCCGATAACACCGCCATTACTAAGCGCTCTACCCCAAATGATGGTTCAATTACATGCGGTATAAATGGCTCCGATCCATCTTTAGGTCGGTACGCCATTGATTTTTTAGCGACTCTTTCAATGTTAGAAAGATCAAAATCGGTGCGATAAGCCACACCCATTAATTCACCTCGCCCAATTGGGTAGTCAAACTCAATGTCAACTGTCCGCTTGCTGTAATGTGCACGATCATTTTCCGGCACCTCTAAGTCGTGCACTTTATCTTTAGGCAAACTAATCACTTGCTCTAAAAATTCATGCACTAAATCGAGCAATTTGTTAAACTGTTCCTCCCAATTATCTGGGTGGACAAAGTATTCTATTTCCATTTGCTCAAACTCGCGTACGCGGAATATAAAATCCCTGGGGCTAATTTCATTACGAAAAGCCTTGCCAGTTTGAGCTAAGCCAAATGGTAAAGATGGATAGAATGTATCAACAACATTGCGATAGTTTGTAAAAATACCCTGAGCAGTCTCTGGTCTTAAGTAAGCAACTGAATCTTGACTTTCAATAGCACCAACGCTGGTCTTAAACATCATGTTAAAGCTTCTAACCTTAGACAAATTGTTGCCGTCAGGCGATTTAATATTATGCTTAATAATTAACTGGTCAATCTCTTTATTAGTTAATCCTTCAGCATCAATATTTGATTGTTTTAATAAATGATCAGCACGATAGCGTTTATGATTTGCTAAATCTTCTACTAAAGGATCAGCGAAAGTATCTACATGTCCGCTAGCTTGCCACACCTTTGGGTTCATAATAATAGCGGCATCAACTCCATAAATATCTGTTCGTCTATCCACAAAAAAATTCCACCATGCCTGCATAATATTGCGCTTTAAGCTTATACCTAATGGCCCCCAATCCCACGTTCCAGCCAAACCGCCATAGACGTCAGAGCCGGGAAAAATAAAGCCCCGACGCTTACAAAGAGAAACAATTTCTTCCATATTCATGCCTATCATTTTAACATATAGGCTAAAACTTAAAGACGATTGGCAACCTGTGACAAATAAAGTGCATTCGTTAAAGTTTTACTGTCAACTGAATTGATTTTGGGTAAAATTGAACTATCACTAACAGTTAAAAGCCGTAAAAGCTTAATGGTATTAGTGTCATATTTACCATTACCGTCAAAGACAAAGACCATGTCGTTAATATTGAAATTATATTTAGTATCTTCAATTAGCTTCATGCCATTAATATCCGTAGATAAATTCAAGCCATATCCGCTTATATTGGCAAGCTGTAGGTAGAACCAAACTTTAACTACATCTAACTTTAATTCTAGATTGTTAATAGCCGCAAAAGTTTTTACTAGCAGCTCATAGAACAATGGCGAGTCAGCTATTTTACTAATTTTTGAAACCTGCTTAATAGTTTCATAGCCAAATTGCAACCTATCATAGTCAGTAATTATACTGTCATAAAACTTGACAATTTTAGCCGACGTTAATGTCCACATTCCAGACAAATTAAGCGAACTTTTTATCAGACTAAACTGACATTCACTAAAAAGCTCTATACCTCCTGCTAGACGAGACTTTTCCTTTCTGGTGCCTCGTGCTAATACGGCTATTTCACCATTCTTTGGAGTTAAAACCGTAAGAATACGATCAGATTCGCCATAATTGACTCTCCGTAATATAATTGCGTTAACTTTTAGATTAACTGACATTGTAGCTACTTTTTAATAAAAATCACTCTGCCCAACTATTAGTAATTATACTATAAGTTTCATTAGGTCATTTATTTCGTAGGTTGATTTATCTAATAAAGCTTTAACCCCATAAGCTTTTAAGTCGTCTAAATTTAACTTATTAACTGCTGACGCTAATACTGTTTTAGGAATCTTTTTTGTATCGGCATAGCTAGCCATCTCATTAAGCAAAGTTAGACAATTAAACTTACCTAAATAAAAATCTATTACCATGTAGTCAATTTTAATCTGATCCACTATATCAAACGCAGCATCTGGGTCAGATATTACAATTACCTTTATTTGTGCACCACTTAAACTTTTAATTGATCTAGATAAACTATCGGCTAGCCATAAATCATCTTCTATTAATAAGACAGTTTTCATTTTATTTGTTGTTGATTAAACTCAATTGTCTACTAGCTGGTAAGCTAATACCGACAACCAGGCCGTTACGCCTACCGCTCTTTATAGCCATCCTACCGCCTAACAATTCAGTTAATTTATCAGCTAATAATAAGTTTAGGCTACTAGTTAGCGGGCGATTAGATACGGGTTCAAAATTGCCGTTTAAAATATTAGTTTTAATTTCAAAAATATTACGCTCGCTTAAATCTACACCATCATCAGCCACAGTTAATAGTACCTTCTGTTTTTGGTAAATTCTTGCCCTTAAGCATACTGACTTTTTATTGCGGCCATATCTCATGGCATCCCTAGTTAGGCCTAATAAAATTGACTTTAATACTCTATAATTGCTATTAACTACTATTTTTTTATATTTTGGTATTTCGTATCGAGGTGACTGCTTAAGCTCTTTGGCTAAACCCAAATTAGCCTGCTTAATATCACTAAATAGATTATTCAACTGCAATGGCGACACCTCAACAAGACCTGACTCTAAGTTAGCGATGTATTCCAAGCTTTTAGTAATTTCAACTAAATAATCAGTTGTTAAGTATAATTGCTCAATCGCCCGATGATCGATTGGCCGACTGCTATTAATTTGATTAGCTATTTTTATTTCAGAACTTAATTGCCTTATTAAATCAAGCGGATATCTTAGGTCGTGCGCAAGAGCAACTAGTAAACCATTGTGCTGTTCTTGTCCCCCTAAATCCATCGACAATAGTATAGCAAAATTACAATACTTTATGTCGTTTATGCTTATAGCGAAGCTCTGGCTTTTAGCTAAATTACCTTAAAACTTTTTACAATTACGGCTCGAATTGTAAAGTCTTTAGAACCGTATCATTAAAATCAGCCATAAAATCTTTACTGTCGACTGAAACTTTTAGCACTTTATCGCGCACCTTAAATATAACTACTGATCCATTAACAGTGTCTGTCAATTGGCCATCAAATCGCATTCCCTTATAGCCAGAAAAGCCCTCGGACTTGCCGATTGTAATAGTTGAAGCGGTTACCTTAGAGTCTTCGTCTTCTAGTTTAGAACTATAATTTTCAATCACAGAAGCATAATCTTCTGGTGTAACTTCTACCCTTAATGCATACGGGGTAACTCCAGCGGCAACTTTAGGGACAATTGCAGGGTTCATAAATACCTCTAGCTTACCAACACTTTCTGCTACATAAACTGACCAAGTTTTGGGATATTCAAATCGAACTGAACCTAAATCACTTGGCCCCTGATAAGACAAGTTTGGCTTTTTAAGTTCTTCTTGGAATTTTTGCTGATCTTTTTCGGCTTGCTTTTTGTTAGCTGCATCAACGGCATTATTAACTTTAACCGCCACATTATCTTTATAGTCAACCATCTGTGCGTAAGACCAAACAAAGCCACCGGCAGCAGCAATAAGTAATACTACTAGCACAACTGTAATGATAATGAATGGATTAGATTCGCCCTTTTCGTTATGGCGAACTTTATTGCAAAAAGAAATAATAGCTTTCATACTAATATTATTTTAGCATAAACGCTATTAATGTTGTATATCTTCAACCGATGAAACTAAAACTTCACGTGGGCGCGAGCCATCTGCTGGTCCAATAATACCGTTATCTTCCATCTCCTCCATTATGCGTGCTGCCTTTGAATAACCGATGCGGAGACGCCTTTGTAATAGCGTAGTACTAGCCTTACCTTCATTGATTACAACCTCCACTGCCTGACCATACTCGCTATCTCGTGATTCAGATCCAGGGAGACCAGCCGATGCACCCTTTTCATTTAATCTTGCCAATAAATTCTCGTCATATTGTGGCGGGCTCTGCATCTTTAGATCAGTCACAACGCGATCAACCTCTTCATCACTAACATTGGCTGCCTGCACCCTACGAGGCTTTTTAATCTTAGCCGTTATCATCAACATATCACCCTTACCCATTAATTGATCTGCACCCGAAGAATTAATGATCTGTTGTGACTCCATTTTAGAACGCACCGCGAAAGCAAAGCCGGCTGGAATATTAGCTTTTAATGGCCCTTGGATATATTTCGCCCTAGGCGCTTGCATCATAATGACTTCATGAATACCTGCAGCTCGACCTTTTTGTGCAATACGTTGAATTAATGTCGTGACTGTTTCCCTTTCGGTTGATCTTAATGAATCCACTAAGTCCGTATACTCATCTAATATTAAAACTATATTGGGCAACTTTTCGTCGGGATAACGCTTTTTAAAATCAGCAATCTTTTTTACTCCACCGCGCTCTTTAAATAAATCATATCGCTTTTCCATTTCATCGGTCAACCAAAGTAGAGTTTTAGTTAATTTATGTAGCTCTTCGTTAGCTGTACCGGCAATAATTGGGGCTGCTAGATGCGGCATGTCACTATACTGCACCATTTCATTTCCCTTTGGGTCAACTAGAACTAACTTTAAATCATCTGGGCTATTTCTAAATAAAAGTGACATAATTAGCGCATTCATCATAACTGACTTACCAGATCCAGTAGTGCCGGCTATCAGCAAATGCGGCAATTCCGCCAAATTAAGTACGATTGGCTCACCTGTTACATTTAATCCCACACCAAAACTAAGTGGTGCTTTACTTTTATTCCAAACTGACGTTTCTAAAATCGATCTTAAATTAACAAAAGCTGGTTTTCGGTTTGGAATTTCAATACCAACATAGGGCTGACCCGGAACTGGTGCTTCAATACGAATGCTTTCAACTGCTAAATTAAGTTTAAAAGAGTTTTCCAGCTCGGTAATTCTAGATAGTTTGATACCTCTTTGTGGTTTTAGACAATATTGCGCTACGCGTGGCCCAACATTAACCTGCTCAACTGTGCCACTAATATTAAATTGATGTAAAGTATCTTCAATTATTTGCGCGTTCATTTTTTCATTGCCAGCGTCAGGATCGCTTCGCTTATTAGAAAGTAGTTTAATGTCGGGTAGTTTCCAATCAGAATTATTTATCGCCGGTGTAGCTACTGGTTCACTGGCAATTTTAGTGGGCTTTTTAATTTCTAAATCTTCCCCACTACTATCAACAGACTTCATTAGACGACCAAAACCACGCTTAGGCGCTTTTTCAGTATCTTCTTTTTCTAAATCTTTTTTCTTAGACTTTAAGCCGCTAATCTTTAGCTTGCTAGGCTCTTTTTCCATGCTATCTATGCGATCAGCTAAAGCCTTGTTATTAGAAAAAGTCTCTTCTTCGTTGTTAAAGAATTTAGATATTGCATCCACCAAAGCTTTTGGCGAGATGGAAAAAACAAACATCACTAATACCAAAAGCATAACAACAAAGATTAAGGCTGCAACCGGTAAATTAACAAAATTAAGCGTGTTATTTGCTACTACCCAGCCAACCACGCCACCACCTATACCTGATTTAGCTAGTTCAATCGAGCGTGGATCTAAAATCATCAGTTGGAAAAGCCCAGCAAAAAAAGCAACAAATAATATTGTTGCCGCCCAAATTACACCAGGTATACTCTCGGCCTTACGAAAAACCTGAATGGTTTGGAAAAAGAATATTAAGGGGATAATAAAAGCTACCCAACCAAAAACAAATCTGGCTAATTTAGCAAACTCTACTGGCAAAACTCCACCAATGCCAAACAAACCTAAGAATAATATCGTAGCAATAACTAAAACAAATATAGCACCAACCTGTCGCCAAAAACCTTTAGGTACGGTATGTGGCGTCGGTTTACTTTTGTTTTTATTCTTATTTTTGGGCGGTCTACCAGGACCACGCTTCTTAGCGCTCATGCTATGATTCTACAATAATTTAACCTATCTGGCAACTTTTAAAGATATAGTTTTAGTCTTCTTTCCACATTCGCATGGGGTTCGGACCATCCGGTGAACGCTTAAATGATATCGGGCGATTTTTTGCTGCCGGCTTCTTAGCTACATTAGCCTTAGTATTACGTTCTGATTGATAGTTAGACGAATTTCGACGTTTCGAATTTGTTGCTACGCGATTAGGCGTAAAATGAGCCGATGTAGCTCGCCTACCTCTAATTCGCGCCATCTCTTGAGAGGCGAAATCTTGATCTTGACGTGCCTGATCTTTTGCGCGTCGCTTAGCTTCTCTTGAGCTACCCATAACCTCATTTACTACTGGTATAACAATCGGCGTACGTCTAGTTTGATCATATAAAATTTGGCCAATCTCTTCTCTTAATTCACGTTTAAAGCTTTCAATATTAACTCTGTGGCCAGCATAAGTACGAGCAGTTTTTTGTTTAGCATATTGTCTAATGCTACCAATTAACTCTTCGCTATCGCGTAAATAGATGAAGCCACGTGACACAATATCCGGTGAGCTCAACAACCTACCTGTACCTTTTTGGACAGTTAATACTACTACAAAGATGCCCTCAGTTGACATATGGATGCGATCTTTTAATACCACTTCACTAACTTCGGCGCCAGAATCATCATACATAATCCCGCCCACACGAACACGGCCAGTCTTTTTAGCAGTTCCATCATGGAAAATCTCTACTACATCGCCAGCATCACATACGAAAATATTTTTACGTGGAATACCACAATCATACTCGGCAATTTCAGCGTTGTGCACTAACATATGAAATTCACCGTGATTGGGTAAATAAAACTTAGGATTAAGCGCATTAATTAACTTAATATGGTCTTCACTTTTAGCGTGTCCCGACAGGTGTAGTGGCCCAACATTAATACGTGCCGTCTTGCGGTTCTGTAAAACATCGGACCCTTCACGCATTAAACCATCAACTGTGTGTGTAACGTGATTTTCGTTACCTGGAATTGGGTTGGACGAAAACACGATAACATCGCTTGGCTTAATTTTAACAAAACGATGTGCGCCGGATGCCATACGATTTAAGACAGCGTTAAACTCACCCTGGCTGCCAGTACAAATAATACAAACTTTTTCGTCCGGTTGCTTAACTAGCTCTTCCATGGTCATAACTGTATTGTTCGGTATCTTTAAATGACCGGTTTTTAAGCCAATTTCAACGTTTTGCACCATAGAAAAACCAGCAAAAGCTACTTTTCTACCGTGTGCGGCAGCCGATAAAACAATATTCTGCATACGATGAATCTGCGAAGAAAAGCAAGATATAATCATGCGCGAACGTGGGTAGCGTTCCATAACTTGGTCAAAGCTATCTTTAATATCGTTTTCACCATAAGTGGTAACCGTGCCATCATCTTCACAGTTAGTTGACTCATTCATGAATAGCAGAATGCCTTCTTTGGCGGCAATCTCACTCATACGATTTAAGTCAAACTTTTTACCATCTACCGGATAATCTTCAAAACGCCAGTCACCCGAGCTAAGAATTACGCCCATCGGTGTGCGCAAAATTACTGCCGCTGAATCAGGTATAGAGTGATTAACTCTAACTAGTTCTAGGCCAAAGTTATCACATAGTTGCACTCGATCATGATTATCGGTACTCATTTCATGATATTCCGGCTCGTAATCAGTGTCCTCTTCTTCCATGTTCTTTTTGAGCATACCGATAGTAAACTTGGTAGCATAAACTGGCGCATCTAATTTAGGTATAAAATGATGAAAAGCACCAATATGATCTAAGTGACCGTGCGTAATAACAACTGCTTTAATTTTATCTTTATTCTGAATTAAATAGGTAATATCTGGCGTTATGTAATTAATACCCGGATAATCGTCACCTGGGAACAAAAAGCCCATATCAATCACGATAATCTCGTTATCATATTCAATGGCAGTCATGTTTTTGCCAATACCCATTTCACCTACACCGCCAATGGGAATAACCTTTAGTGAGGGCTTGCTTTTATCTCTGTCAGCATTATTCTTGCGCGCTAAACTAGCGGTAAACTGCTCACCATTAAAGCCGTTATAAATTGATCGGTTAACTGGTGCGTCCATTAAATGCTGTGAAGCTTGAGCATTAACATTATCATTTACGCGCCGTTTGGCTCGCTCAACTTCACCTCGTCGTGTACTAGTGGCGTCTAAAACAGTATTACCGGTCTTTCGTCTAGTTCGATTAGCTGGGCGCTTTGATAAATCATCTCCAGCTACCTTGGCAATTCTCTGTTGCCCCATAATAAAATAACTCCTTTACTTAGTTGTTTGATTTTTGCGATATATCAACACCTAGAACTATTTTCCATATTCGTTTTATCTTACAAGAGGTGGTAATAAAACCGCAATTAGTTATCTATATAATAGCAAATATAGTAAGAAAATCAAACTCTAAAGCTTTTGTAGCGGTGCAAACGCAACGTTAAGTTTTCGGCGTCTACCATCATCAAAGTCAACCTCAATAACAGTTCCCATTATTGACTTAACCTTACCCCTGCCAAATAACTGGTGCTGCACCACGTCGTCAACATTTAAGCCTTCTTCATCATCTGGCACAAAACGTGGTTCATCGTCACGATTCGCCTTGTTATCAAGGCGATTTTTCAACCAATTATTGTTATCGCCACCGCTATAGCTACGTACTGGATCAAGCTTTATCGCCTTAAACTCTTCATCAATATCACTAAGGAATCGCGATGGCAAACTGTGGCGAACTTCACCATGCAACATGCGACTATCAGCAAATGTCAAAGTTAGCTCTTCTTTTGCCCTAGTCATACCAACATAGCAAAGTCGCCTTTCCTCTTCTGATTTATCTAACTCAATTTCGCTACGACTACTCGGAAAAATTCCGTCCTCCATACCCACCATAAACACGACCGGGAACTCTAAGCCCTTAGCAGCATGTACGGTCATTAAGCTAACACTACTACCGTCATCTGCCTTGTCTGCGCCCGATATCAAACCGACTTCTTCCAAAAAACTACTAAGATCAGCAAAATCTTTGGCCATATTTATTAATTCACCAATATTTTTTAATTTAGTTTCACCTGCCTCAGTACCATCGTTTATATAATCATCATAATTAAAGGTTTCAATAATTTTCTGAATTAAGATATCAGGAGAAGCTGTTAAAGCTAATTCACGTAAATCCTTTAGATCATTACCTAGTTTAATAAAAGCTTGACTTGCCCTTGGCATTAATGAACTACATTTGCCAGCGTTAACTAAAGACTCTATCAAGTCAGTTTGATTAGTTATGTGAAATTCAATAAACTTAGCTAAACTAACCTCGCCTAGACTACGCCTTGGCACATTAGCAATGCGCTTAAAGCTCACCAAATCATAAGGCTGATAAAGCAAGCGTAAATAAGCGGTGACATCCTTAATTTCGGCTCGATCGTAAAAGCGTAATCCGCCAATTATCTGATAATTCATGCCATAGCGATTAAGCATCTGCTCAAACACCCTTGATTGGGCGTTAGTCCGATACAAAATAGCAAAATCGTTCAGGCTAAAATAACCCAAACTAACAGCTTGATTTATTTCGTTAATAACAAACTCAGCTTCGTTGAATTCGTTGCGGGTCTCCTTTATTCTAACTGGCGTACCAGCCGACTTTTTTGTCCATAGTTTCTTGTCTGTTCTTTTTTGATTCTTGCAAATAACATTATGGGCAGCATTAAGAATCGCATTAGTGCTACGATAATTTTGCTCTAACTTTATAACTTCAGCGCCACGAAAATCTTGCTCAAAACGTAAAATATTAGTAAAATCCGCCCCACGCCAACTATAAATCGACTGCCAATCGTCGCCGACGGCACAGATATTTTGCTCTTTATTGAGCAATAGCTTGACAATCTTGTACTGAACCTTATTAGTATCCTGATACTCGTCAATTAAAATATACTTAAACTGCTCTTGCAGCCTCTTTCTAATGTCTGACTTTTCACTAAGCAGACGCCAAGTTTCTAGTAATAGATCGTCAAAGTCTAACCCCTTTTGTGCTCGACGCTCTTTTTCATACCGAAAATAGATTTGCGCCGCCACTTGTTGCATGGGTGTTTTGGTTGTAGCGTCATACTGCTCTGGTGATAAGCCAGCGTTTTTAGCATTAGATATATAAGACTGCATAGTACGAGGCTTATAAGATTTATCATTGATACCTAAATTTTTCATCACGGTTTTTATAATAGATAGCCGATCAGTTTCGTCTAGAATCACAAAATTACGATCTATATTGATAGCGTCACCATAAATCCTTAATAGGCGCACTGCAATAGAATGAAATGTTCCCATCCAAGGCATAAAACCGCGATCATTATTTTTACCAAGTAAGCTAGCTAGCCTTTGGCGCATTTCGCCGGCCGCTTTATTAGTAAAAGTAACTGCCATAATTTGATTGGGCTTAGCTAAGTCATTTTGGATAATATAAGCAATTCGATGTGTTAAAGTTTTGGTTTTACCCGAACCGGCGCCAGCTAAAATTAAAAGTGGTCCCGCAACCGCCTGCACTGCTTGGCGCTGTGCCGGATTTAAGTCTTTTAGA
Organism: uncultured Candidatus Saccharibacteria bacterium; assembly: GCA_947253405.1. Lineage (GTDB taxonomy): Bacteria > Patescibacteriota > Saccharimonadia > Saccharimonadales > Saccharimonadaceae > Nanoperiomorbus. The sequence continues at coordinate 11,578 of CAMXZF010000003.1, forward strand.
ATTTCGTTATCTTGCATGAAATCAGTAATAAATATTTTAGCACTTTAAAAATTCTAGTGTGAACTATTCACCTAGTCATTCTAAAATTACTGATTAACTAAAGCTAAAATAGTAATAGCGCCACCTAGGCTAAAAACGGCAATGAAAAAGAAGATCCACTTTAATATAACCCTACTTTTAGATACCTTAAATTCTTTGGTGGTTTTAGTGTCTATCTGCTTGGGTGGTACTGGCCGCTTGAGTGCAGGTGCAGCAGCTAAAGTGACTTGGTTAGTCTGGTTAATTTTATTGACCTGGTTAACCTCTGGTAAGTTGAATTTTGGTTCGGCAGCTAAATTTTTAGGACCTACGTTTGGCCTAGCGTTAGATTCAGCTAAATTGCCAACTTGACTTACTGGTAAATTAGTGCGCGGTGATGGCGGGTTATAATTTACAGGGTCTGCTTTAGCTATTTCTGGCTGAGGCTGTAACGGCGTTGGCCTAGGCTGTTTTAACGGTGGCTGATCATAATCGGATAAATTATTAATATTAGGATTATCATCTAAATGAATTGCCGGTGTTGGCGGTAAGTTAACAAAGGTATCAATCAGCTGCTGTCGATTAAAGGACTTTGGCTGATTAAAAGCTTGCGATACAGCCATTCTTTCAGCACGTGACGACTCATAGGCCACCGCTTTCATTAACTGATTTGTTGTTCTAGTGTTAGCCTGCGCAATTAACTCTAACTTGCTCAAAGGCTTTTTATTGACTGGCCTACTAGCAGGCTTAGTGACTGGCGCTGGCTTAGCTTTATAGCTTAAAGCTGGGCGCATTATTGGCGCCTTTGGCTTTGGTTGAGATAATTTGCGGCTATTACTATTAGACTCAGCTTTATTATTTTCTACCGTCTTATCTAAAGTGCTATCAATTTGCGGCTGAACCATATCCATAAATTTGCCCCTAAAGGGTCTTAGAGTTTCAATGGCAAATCTATGCTCTTTGGCGGTTGGAGTAAATGGTTTATGTGAACGCTCGGCCGCATAATCAGCCAGTTCTGGGTTATTTTTGACCGATTTTTTTAAGGTATACTTAGCTCTTGCTAGCGGTTTTTTATCCTCTTTTGAAGCGTGGTCTGATGATTTATGGGGCCTCACATCTTTCTTTTTGTCAGCTTTTTTATTGCTAGGATTTGCCTTTTTAGGACTTTTTTTATTTAAATTAGATTCTTGTAAAAACTTACTAGCGTCTATTTCTGCCGATATTTCCGCCGATATTTCGCTAACTGCTTTATCTAGCTCTGCTAAATCAAGATCAAGCATTATTTCTTAGCCTCCTTTGCTATTTCAGAGGCAATATCAACCATCGCGCTAAATTGATCCGCCTTTAGGCTAGCCCCACCAACTAACAAACCATCAACACTACTAAGTTCTAAAATATCACGGCAATTATCTTTATTAACACTGCCGCCATAAAGTATCGGCACTAATTTACAGGCGGCTTTGCCAAACATGTGGCAAATTTGCGCTCTAATCTGACTAATAACTTCATTAATTTGTTCGGTAGTTGGCATCTCGCCACTACCGATTGCCCAAACTGGTTCATAAGCAATAATTAAGCGATCCAGCTGATCTGAGCCAACATTCATAAGACCAGACACCACCTGGTCCCCCACGACATGGGCAGTATCACCAGCATCGCGCTCCATTTCCGTTTCACCTACGCATAAAATTGGTGACATACCGTTTCGCATGACTGCCTGAACCTTAAAACGCACATCACGGTCGTCTTCGGAAAAGATGTGTCGCCTTTCGCTATGACCAACTAGCACATACTGGGTTAAACCCCTAAGCTGTGCTGCCGAAACTTCGCCGGTAAAAGCACCGCTATCACGCCAATAACAATCTTGGGCGCCTAGCTTAATTTGCCGATGGTTAATCTGTAAAGATAGTGGTTCGAGTGCTAAAAAGTTTGGGCAAATTATAGCCTCGACATCACGCCTAATCGGCACCACTTGTGCTAGTTTATTCAAAAATAACGAGGCTTCATGAATATTTAAATTCATTTTCCAATTGCCGACGATAAACTTTTTCATACCCTCCCCCTAATTACTACTATTTTAACATAAGCTAAAAGCTAGTGAAAATAATTAGCTAGTTAGTAAGATTTTTAGCCAAGTAAGATAACGTTACTAAATGCTAGGTGATATCGCCAAGCGAAAACCACAGGTGTCCCAGACGCCGCCGCCGCTGAGGTACGAATAGAACACACCTGCGTTAGAGCCATCATCATAGCTACCACCCCGATCTGACCAACGGTAATTGACGTTCGGAAAGTCTGCGAGACCGGAGCCCCAAGAAGAATTCCAATAATTTATGCTTTGCTCACGCTTAGTCTCATGTAAAGCTTGACCACCACAGGTGTCCCAAGTACAAATATCATTGTTATAGTGCTCCTCATAATTTAAAGTTGACCAAGCTGGTTTAGTGCTAAATTCACCACCCGCATTAGTGTTTTTATATAAATCAACATAGGGTGGTTTTATCGGGTTGGTGACAGGATAGCCGTTATTTGCTGTTGTTTGGTTAGGGTTATCAGTTAAGTTAGCCATAATGCGTTCGTAGGCTCCACCAGCCATGTCATAGATACCAGTTGGATTGTTGGTAGTAGAGGCTAGTTGGCCTAGGCTGGTGTTATAGGCGTTGCAACCTCCATAAGACCATTTTCTGGTTTCAGATTGAGGTCCACAGCCAGTGATACCATAGCTATCTTGGTTATTGCCGTCTTTAGCTTGGCTGTTACTGTAGTTGCCTTTTACCTTATTTAGTCCAGCACCATAAGTAGAAGAGGATAGATAGGTAATAGCGCCCCATTCAGTGTTTTTGAGCATGTGGGAAGAGTGGTTAGAGAGATGGTGATTGTTTTGTGGGATGACGGTATTGTTGCCACCGACGTTATAATTGTCTTTTTGGCCTAGGGATTTAGCGATATCGTAATAGGTGCCTATATGGCCTGAAACTATACCAATATGCTTACTATTAGGCTTAACGGTAGGGGCTGTAGTTGAGCCAGTGGTTTCATATTTACCGGCCCAGAAGCCGTTTAGGTCATGGGTTTTATCTATATCATTAATATACTTGATGTATTTCCATCTAAAGGCTGGATGAGTCGCCCAGGTAGTTTTGTTAGCTTTAGTACTATCATTTTCTGGGTTTAGTCTAGAGTAGCCTAGGTCTTTAGCACATTTAGTTCTATAGTCTTTGGTGGTTAAGGTAAGGCCAAAAATAGAAGAACAGCTAGTGGAGTCACCTGGGGTTTTGAAAAGATTGTATTTGTTTTCAAAGTTAATCATGAAGCCAGGGTGCTTAATGAGGTTGTTGTCTGGCAGTTTATAGTCATCGTCAGTTACTACCTTATCGGTTGCGTTAGGACGCATGACTTCATAGCTATAGCGTGGTATATAGACAAAGTAGCCTAGGACATCGTTTTCATCGATTACTTTATTTTGGTTCTTATACTTATTAGGATCTTTAACGGTTACAGCATTAGCCCAGTTTCTATTGTTGTAGTCATACCACTGGCCAACTTGGTTAGATGGTAGACTACCATTTATACCAGCTTGGTTGTTAGTTAGGGATTCCCATTTAGGGGCTGTGGTGTTACCAGTATATTTAACTGGGATCATGTTGTTATCTAGATCAACTCTACAGTCATTCTTAGCATTGCCTGATTGGCATGGACTAAATTTAGAGACGATGTAAGACTGATCTAGTTTAGCTATGCCGCCCATGGTAGTGACGTAGACATCGTATTCACCGGGCGTGTTAGTTGTTGGTGAGTTAAATGAGATAACCGTATCTTCTTTAGCTGTATTAGGATAAGTCTTTAGGTTAGTAGCTAATTCATTACTATCGGCTTTACCATCTTTATTAAAGTCAATGAAGACTGAAGTAGCTGTTTTAAGGTTAGTACCTTCTATAGCTGTTAGGTCTGACTTAGTAGTATAGTGAGTGTCGTTAATGACTTTAGAGATAGTGGGTGGAGCAATTGGTGGTAGTTTAGGTGTTACGGTATAGACAACATTGGTAGAGTAAGTGCCAGCTGGTAGAGAATTAGATAGTTTAGCACCATAGTAGATATAGAAGGTTTGGGATTTAGTTTTACCTATTTCAGCAGCAGCATCTTTTAGAGTGACAGGGTTGTCTTTAGTGGGTACTTGGTAAAAACGAGCGGATTGAAAAGCTTGCGCATCAGTTGACATACGATCGCAAGGGATAATAGCTCTGGTCAATCCAGGGCTATCGTTAAAATAGAAACAAACAGATACTGGTAAAAACCCCCAAGTATTTTCAGTTAAGCTAGAGCCACCTTGTTGACCAATTTTAATAACACCGTTGCTAGTCCCGTAGGATACACCTTGCTCACTATTGTATTTAGCTTGTACTGGGTTAATAACTTGGTTAGCTTGATCATTAGGGTTAGTTCTTTCTCTAGTTAAATTAGAGTGATCTTTATTAGTACTAACGGTTGCTAGATAACCTACGCCACTATTAGCTTCAATGTTTAAGATAGTGGGATAGTTGGTTATTATGGTGTTATCGTTAGTAATATATTTATCTAGCTTAGCAATAGTATTAGCATCTTTATTACTTAGACTAACAGTTAGATAGGTAGAGTCATTGTTATTATTAGTTGGTTCAGCTTTAGCTAGATTAGGTAGAGATAGACTAGATAGTAAAATATAGAGAGATGGTAGAAGTAGGGTTAGAAAAGAGAGGGTTTTTAAACCCATAAATACCCCCCCCCCAGGTGGTACATTGCGAAGATAAAGTTAGTTTATTATTAGTTGACTTATACTTAGAAGCTAACATAACACCCTCTTTTTTGTTTATATAGTTTATGGTTATATTATAACATAAGGCGAGGTTAAGGCTGATTAATCAACTTAGCTAAATTTTTAAAATCACTTATTAAAGTCTGCTTCATTGAGCCATTATAAAGTGCGGCTGCTGGATGGTATAACGGCAACAGCTTACAATGGCTGCCCTCTAACCCAATTTCATATAGCTTGCCATGCACGTCAGATATTTTGGCCTCTGGCAAAAAATAACCCATCGCATGTCGCCCCAAAGTCACAATTACTTTTGGCTTAATAATATCTAGCTGCTTAATTAAATAAGGCAAAAATTCAGCTTTTTCTTTATTAGATGGGTCACGATTTTGTGGCGGACGATACTTTACAATATTAGTTATATAAACCTGCTGGCGTTTTAAATTAATGCTATTTAGCATTTCATCTAATAATTTACCCGATGCCCCGACAAATGGTCGCCCCGATAAATCTTCGGCCTTACCAGGAGCCTCGCCGATAAATACTATGTCGGCATCAACATCACCCTCGCCCATTACTAGATTAGTCGCCTTACTAGCTAAATTAAAGCAAACTTTACTATCTAGTATATCTGCTTTTAATTGATTAATTTTAGTTAACTTATCCAAAACTCTTTACTTTTTAGCCCTATTATACAAATAAGTGCTTAAGCGATTAAGTCGCTCAATAAAAGTGCGCTCATTCTGACTTAACTTTTCATTAACCTCTTTCCACTTTACGGTAAAGTCGTGCGCTAGATTATCAGCCTGCTCTTTTAAGTTATCATAGCCAGACCTATCACCATTTAATGCCCTTTCAACTAAATTAGCGTTTTTGTCATAAAAATCAGCCATGATAGCTAGTGCTTGATCAATATTTTCTTCACCTATATTTGCGGCTTTAAATTTCTCTGCAATCTGATTAGCTTTATTTTTGTAGGAATTAGCTTCGCTATAACTTAAGTTAGATTTAAGGCTAAGCTTATTTAAATCCGCGATATTATCAGCCACATTCTCATAAACATTGTAGGCTTTTGACATATTATTCATACCATTACTATATGTTTTAAAAGCTTTTTTAAGCTCAGAAAACAACTGCGCAGCTTGATTGTCACTTGATATGATCGGACTTATTTCTAAGTCTGACATTTTAGAAGTAAGCTGATTATTAATAGACTGAAGTTTACTGCTAATTGATTCACCCTGATCGCTATTTGATTTGCTGCCAAAAGATAACCCCAGCTTTTTAACTGAATCAGACTCATTATTAATAAAGGCGACCATACCGTCTACGATGCGGATAGATTGTAGATATTTATTCCGATTAGAGCTAGAAATTAACCCGTTAATCACAGTAAATAAAATTACAATCAAGACCGCTAGACTAGCTAGCATTAGTTTGTGCTTAAAATAGCCAGTTGAAGACTTTTTTATATTGAAACGCTTACTCATAGCTATTCGATTTACTGTTTGGCTAAACTATTTTGAATATCTTCCTTGTTAAGGTTAATTCCTGATCCGGGCACCATTTCACCGCTCAACATTTTTTCAGCCACAATATTTTCTACTGTTTTTTGTACAATTCGACGCATTGGTCGAGCACCTAAGCGGGGATCATAACCAGCGTCGACTAGCAGCCTTTGCGCCTCATCTTCAACGTTTACAAAAACCTTTTGTGTAGCAAGGTTTTTATTAATACCCTTTAAAATCAAGCTGACCACTTTTAATAGCTCCTCCTTAGTTAGGGGTCTAAATACGGCAATTTCGTCAAAACGATTAAGGAACTCTGGCTTGAACTGCTGTGACTGAATTAGCTCGTTCTGAATCTGCTCAGAAAACTGCTCGATCTGATAGCCAGCCTCAATATATTGACGAATACGATCAGCCCCGGCGTTAGAGGTAGCAATTAAAATTGTATCGCGGAAACTAATCTCGCGGTTGTTGATGTCACGCAAAACACCTTCATCTAGCACCTGCAGTAAAGTAGTTAAAACATTAGTGTGGGCTTTTTCAATTTCGTCCAACAAGACCACACTAAAGGGATTTTTCTGCACTTGAGCCGACAGAGAGTTCGGATCAGTAGCACCGTCAGCAATTAAGCGTGCCACATCACTTGGCATGACATATTCGTTTAGATCAATCCTTACCATATTGCCTTCACCACCAAAATAGGCTGACGCTAATGATTTTGCTAGTTCAGTTTTACCAACACCCGTAGGGCCAAGAAATAGAAATGTACCAATTGGTCTATTTTCGTTACGTACGCCAACGCTTGCTCGCCTTAAGGCCGAAGCTACCGCCTTAACTGCACTAGTCTGGTTGATCATTCTTTCATGAATTATATCTTCTAGATTTAATAAGCGTTGCTTTTCGTCACCACTATCATGCTCGGTGACTGCCCCGCCGACTTTAATGCCTAGAGTTTTTTCAATGGTGCTGACAATCGAGCTAGCGTCAATGATGTTGCCTTTGGCCTGCTGTATAGAATTTTCCAAAAGCTGCACCGATTTGCGCGGTTGCGCCACATCGTTAATATAGCGCTCACTTAGGCGCCAAGCCTCTTTAAGGGCGCGATAAGTGAATAAGCAATTATTCTTATACTGCAAGCTAATTATTCTATCCTGCATGACGGTCATAGTGTCATCCTCGTTGGTTGATTTAACATCAATGCGATTCAAAACTGATGATAAAGCTGGCTTACTTTGCGCAATTTGTAAGAAACGATGCTCTTCCATTGAAAGAATTAAGCGTAAACCACCGGCTTCTAAAATTGGTTGCAAAATATTACTTAAATCAACTGCGCCCGTGTCGTTTTCAAAAAATAACTCAGCATTATCTAAAAATAAAATTATATTCTTTGCCCGATAAGCTTCTACCATTAACTGATTTACTAGCTGCTCTAAACCAACGCCGTTAGCGCCAGAAATAATGGCTGATGCATCTAAAGCAAAAACCTGGCTAAACTTTAAGTTTGATGGTAGTTTTTGGCTAGCGTCCATTAAACTTTCAGCAAACTTATCAACAATACTTGACTTACCCGATCCAAGCGGTCCAATTAAAGCAACGTTACGACGATTGCTCGAGCTTAAAATCTTTTGCATACTTAAAACAGCTTCTCTGGTGCTATCCAAGTCAGAAGACAAAGATCGATTGCCACCGCTATATTTTGCACTTAAACTAACACCAAAACGCTCTAATAATGGTGTATAGCCAAATGACCAATCTCTAGCAATACCACCAGTTAAGCGATATTGGCTGTGAACTTTTTGCATCCAATTAATGTGCGTGTACCACTCAACACCCTTTAGTAAATCATCTAAATCGATTCGCATTGATTTTAATACTTGCTCAATACCGGGTTGATTCCTTAATAAAGCTAGTAATACAATTGGCCCAGTTATGGTGTCAGGTTTTTTGGCTAAACCGTTCCAAATAGACCAAGATTCTTGCCAAACAGGCCCTAAGTCATTTGATTCTGATATTGATTGACTAATAAAGTCAGGCGGTAACTGAAAACGCGCCATTATAAAGCGACCGCTATTAGTCTTGGCTAATAAATCCAATAAATTACGCTGTGATAAGCCATTAGACAACAAGCCCAGCAATTCTGGCTCTAAAACATCGTCAATCGTTCTAGCCTGCTTGTTAGGTGGTAATTGATCTAGATAACGCTTAACCCAAAAAAACGGTACCAAAAACCACAAGCTAAAGGATAAGACTAGCCAACTGATTGCCTTGCCATCTAAAAAGAGGATTATTGAAAACACAAAAAACACTGCTGCGATAATGGGCGCAACAATTTTAATAATTTTGCCAAAAGACTTGTTGAATCGAGCTGATAGTAATCGATGTGAATTATAGTTTACAGAATTTTCCATGGTGCTCCTACAATAACCATCATCAAAAGGCCAGCCAAAGGCATAATTGGCATAATTGGCCACATTAATAGCTTGATGCCATTAATAATAGAGAGTAATAGCAAAACAACCGTGCCAAGAATTATTAGTAGCGAACGCATAAAGGCGCCAATTAGCCTACTAAACAAGCGGTTGCCAAAAGCAGCTAGCTTGGCTTGAATGTTATTGCCTGTGTCATCAGCGGATATTTGCCGAAACGGCGAAAACCAAGTTTTGATCAATAAACCAATACTAAAAGTATCAGCCATTTTTGCCATTGATAACTTTGATCGGCTCAATTGATCAATCCAGCCGTCAATATACCACCATTTTAATAGACCCACCAAGATCATAAAAATATTATAACAGATATCATTAATTTAATTCGTAACTAATCAACTCTAAATATAAACTGATATAATAATCATTAAGTAAACTACAAAGGAGATAATATGTCTGGACACAGTAAATGGGAAACTACCAAAAGACAAAAAGCTGCCACTGACGCCAAGCGTGGCGCTATCTTTACTAAACTTGGCAATATGATTGCTATTGCAGCTCGCAGTGGATCTGATCCAAATATGAACCCCTCTTTAGCTATGGCAATTGAAAAAGCTAAACACGCCAACATGCCAGCAGCCAACATCCAGCGCGCTATTGATCGCGTTGCCGATAAAAATGCCCAGGCACTAGAAGAGATTGTGTATGAAGCCTATGGTCCAGGTGGTATTGGCATTATTATATCGACCGCTACGGATAATCGTAATCGCACTTTTCCTGAAGTGCGCACTGCATTAACTAAAAATGGTGGCACCATTGCCGATCAAGGCTCAGTGGCTTTTCAGTTTGAGCGTAAAGGTGTTATACACATTAACGCTACGGGTGATGATAATTTATTGCTGGCTTTAGAGTCTGGTGCTGAGGATGCTGTTGAAGAAGATGGCGAAATTATAGTTTATACCGATATGAAAGACTTACATAAAGTCAGGCAATCTTTGATTGATAACAAACTGGAAGTTAGCGATGCTAGCTTAGACTATATTGGTAAAAATTTAGTTACAATTGACGACCCAGTCACCGCCGAAAAAGCCTTAAAGCTACTTAATGCCCTTGACGACCTTGACGATGTAACTAATGTTTACACTAACGCTCATATTGTTGATTAGTAATTAACAAATCGCCTATTGATATATGCTATAATTTAAATTGTCATTTTATATGACTAGTGTCGGGGTGTGGCGCAGTTGGTAGCGCGCCGCGTTTGGGACGCGGAGGTCGTCCGTTCAAGTCGGATCACCCCGACCAATTAAAGAAGATTTAATGACTCGGTCTGCAAGACTCCATCTTTAAACTGAAGTTAGTAGTCTCTCCAGCCTTTGTGCCCATAGCAAGCGTTTGCCCTACCTCTAGCTGATGGATTACCAGTTACATAGGTACCATCATTACAGTAGCCACTTACAGTGTTAGTTACACCGCTATTGGGTGAGTTATTTGAATTTGACCTAGAATTATAAGATCTACTATTGGGTGGCGTAGACACTGGTGGATTGTAATTACAGTTTGCGCCGTCCCACCAATAACCTGCACCTTTCGCTGCGCACTCGTCTTTCTTCTTCTGCGCTTCTTCGGCTGCTTTCTTTTCTGCCTCTATGCGTGCCGCCTCCTCTCTCTCCTTGCGCTCTTGCTCCTCTTTGGCTTTACGCTCTGCTTCTTTCTCTTTGCGCTCTTGTTCCTTTTTTGCTTTACGCTCTGCTTCTTGAGCTTTCCACTCCTCGTTTTTCTTGGCAAATAGTTTGTAGTCGGCTTCTGAAAAACGCCAATGAATAGTTATTATTTTCTTGACAACCTGCTCATTAAGCACCGTGTTATAGATTTCAATACTCTCAGTAGCTTTGCCAAAAACACTTTTGATTGTGCTATTGCTATATTTTTCGGTTTTATAGTAAGACGAAGAGATATTAACCTGTGGTATTTTTCTTGTAAACTTGTTTTGATTAACAATTAGACCCCGTTCTGTACCCTCGCTCCTTAATATGACACTCTCGTAATTTGAGAAGTTGCCACTGATTTCACGCTCACCGCATTTAATTGACTTAGTGTTATCGTCAAACTTAGCATTGCAATCAAAAATAAACTCATCTGAAATATTGATGTAATAGTTGCGCCCTCTTTCGGTAGCCTCATTAATAGCATTAGCTATGCTAGATATGACTATTAAAGCAAGCAGGACAATACCACAAATTTTGATTATTCGTTTCTTTTTATTAAGTTCTTTTAGTTGCGCTGGCGTTGCGTTTTCCATTAAGAATTGTAGTCTTTCTTCTGCGTGTTTAATTTTCTGACCTTCAGTTTTTTTAAGCTCAGTAATTTTATTCTTTAACAGAATTTCCTCTTGCTCGATTTCTTTTCTAGCTTTTGCAACTTGTTTATCTAGTTCGTTCTTTTTGGCTGGATAATTTTCAACTGTATTCTTGACCATATCAACAAATGCATTTGCTGATGATATGCTAGCCATAAACATCTTATCTTCCAAATAAGTGCCTTGCTCATCTGACACTATGAGATAAATGTCAGTACTTTCTGATTTATCTTCAATTCGTTTTCTGGCCTCTGCTGAAATATTAAACTTTTTCCCAAAATCAAAGGTCTTACCCTGAAACTCTAATCTATCAACATATAAAGTATTGCCAGAGTATTTTTTAATTTTATACTGTGATAGCAAATACTTTAGGTCCGCACGCATTTTGTCCAACTTAACCTTTGCTGCACGCTCTGCTTCGTCCAAACCACTTTTTGATGTTTTTATTTCCGATTTCAATTTTTTAATAACCGCAACGAATTGTTTTGGCGTTAATTTTGTCGTGTCTATGGCTCTCATTTCGCTCCTCTCATCTTAATTATTTTGTTAATTGGTTCTCTAGTAATTTCTTCCTTAATGGTGATTCGCGATATTTCTATGCCGCCATTAGTCTTAACTTCGTATGTTATGACCTTTTCACCGTCAACTCCGTCACGTTCAATAATTTTTTCATTCTCATTAATACTCTGGTCGTCAATTCTTTCTTCTTTAAAAGGTATGGGTGCGGTTTCAGACACAATTTTAGTTTTTACAGCCTGCTCTTCGTGTTTTGCACTATTATTTATAATGTGCAAACTATTGTCAAACACACTCACGATCCCTATACTCCACAACAGAGCGTGCAATGTAATTAAAATAATAAGCCACACTTTTTTGAACCAGTGTGGTCTATGTTGTAATATAAGATACACACCGATTGGGTAAATAAATATTAAACACAAAATTATTGGCGTATTACTCATTACTTGAGTGTTTGAAGTGTTATATGTGATTTTATTGCTCTTCATTAATTCATTCCACAACTTACTAAAACACTTGCAATCAGATTATAATCAGCTGACGATAACGATATAGCGTAAGCTCTAGCGATATCACGCCATTTTTTAGAATATTCACATTTATAAGCTGGATTAGGTGGGTAATAAGCAGAAGGTCCCTTATCGCCCTTCTTGCGATTCTCGCTGGCTGACACTGCTAAATAGACACCATTGTTCATTGCCGCTAAACTTGCGCCATAGGCTCGTTTCTGTGTATCTGCCCAATAATAGCCACCGTGCGAATTGACATAGTTAAGAGGTATGATGTGGTCAATATCTAAATCATTTGCCGTGCCGTCACCTCGATATGGATTACCAGCTAGAGTTTTTCCAGTATATGGGTCATTCCAAGAGCCCCTTTTAACTGTGCAGCCATTTGAGCCATAAGTTACAGAGATTGTTGATGCCGATGATAGCACACGAGAACGAATATCACAGCCAACACCGACACTCCAATTTGGTTGATATTTTGTGCGATTATAAGGAACATTGGCAGCTTCTGCTATGGCAATGCCAGCCATTGTATTATTGGCTGTAGGTGTGGCCGTTGACACCTCTGCCTGCGGGATTGTTGAAGAAGAGTCTCCATTGCTATTATTTTTTTCCTGATTAACCTTAGCTGCTTCTTTTTTACTCTCTTTTTTAGCCTTTTCTTTTTGGGCTAATTCCTGCCGAAAGAAATCGCAGTTAATTTTTTCGCGCTCAACGTATGCTTTTGACTTAACGTTATCTATTAGCGTGATATCTTCACCGCAGCCGTCCCTTATGACATACTCACGCCCCCAACCACGCACATAGCTATCAAGTTCGTTGTTACTAATCTGATTATTGGTATAGGTCGGTAAAATCGCAGAAGCAATAAGCAATAAGCAAAAACCACACGGTTAGCCACACTGTCAAGCCAATACTAACATTTTGGTTGCTAATCCAATCTTTTCGTCTACTGCACATAATAGCTAAGCCAACTATCGGACAAGTAATAATGATGGCAATTAGCAGAGCATTAAACCCTATGCTCTGCGATTTTGGCTGTTGCCTAACCGGACTATTCTCATTTAGTACATTGAGTATTTCGAGCATCGTTTTTTATGAATAATCTTAAAAATAAAAACGTAATACTTCAATTATAATATAGTTTTATTAATAGAATATATTGAGCACAAAAACCCGAGCAACTAAATTTTGACAATGACAATATGTAGGAAGCTGGATTAAGTCTTTAAAGCTTAATGTAAGTTAATGTCTTATCATCAACCATACTAATTGTTTCGCAGAATGTCATTTGCCTGATATAATAGATAAAACGTCGGAAGTTCGAGAATGTTCACTTTCTCCCGACTAAGTTATTATTATCTAATGGGGATATTCAAGGTGGAGAAAACAAAAAGCTACTTACAAAGCTTAAGGCGCAAGCATAGAGATTTCGCCAACTCTATTAAACAGAAGCAGTTATGGCGATCCCATAAGTTATTTTTTATTTTTATCGCTATTACCATAGGCGTTTTATTTATTACCCTATTTAGCGTTGCTTGGTATTATGATGGCAAAGCTGCACCTGGAACAACCGTAGCTAACTTACCAGTCGGCGGTCAAAATAAAGACCAAATTAAAAAAACTATTGCCGGACTAATCCAAAATACACGACTAAGCTTTACCTATGAAGGTAAATCTGCTACCGCTAGCAGTAAAGATCTTGGTCTCAATATAGACATCGAAGATATCGCTAATAAAGCAGTTAAAACTGGATCTTTTAACCCTATAGGTATATTCTTTGCTGGTAGGCACTTTGATTTAACTGGCTCATATAGTAAAGAAAAGGTTACTCAATTTGTACAAAAAAGCTTCCCCGAACTAACTACCGACCCAATTGATGCACAAATTAATTTTGATGCTAGAGCTGGTCAATTTGTAGTAAAACCTGGTGCAATTGGCAAATCAATTAAAACTAAACCTTTATTCAATCTAGTTAACGAGCTTTTGAAATCCCCGAAAATTATCCATTATCGTATAGAAACTAATGAATCCAAACCAACAGTTAACGATGAATCCGCTAACAACACTGCTAACAAACTTAATGGCATCTTAGGAACTAAAATCAATATCTTTAATCAAGGTCGAGATATTTGGCTAATTGACCCTGTCGACATAGCTAGCTTTATTGAGCTAAAACCAAACAAACTAATTGGTGGCTATGAAATTAATTATAATAAGGGTAAAATTAAAGAATTTATTAATAGTAAGCTCCTATCTCAAATCAGTAATCAACCAATTAACGCTACTGCTATTGCCGACGGTAATGGTGAAATTTTAGCTACTATTAAACCTGGTAAAAACGGTCAAGTTCCCTACAATATTGACAGTGTGGCGGAGCAAATCGAAAACTCATTAATTGGTGGTTTATCTGGCAGGGTTGAACTATTAACTAAAGACTCTGAATATAAGGTAGACAAAACAATCGCTCATGACGGGCGTTGGATCGAAGCCAACTTAAGCAATTATAGTGTCAACCTTTATGCTGGCAAAAATATTGTTTGGTCAACTAACTCAACTTCACACGGCAAAGCTGATACTCCCACTATAACTGGACTTTATAAAGTGTGGCATAAAGTTTATAACCAGTGCATGCCTAACCCGCCCGCCAAAGAGCCGCTTTGCGATATTCATTATGTAACTTACTGGGAAGGTCGTGGTTACGCTTTTCATGAGGCTTGGTGGCTAAATGGTAGCAATGTTAACCAGGGCATATCGCACGGTTGTATAAATATGTACAAAAATGAAGCCAAGATGGTTTATGACTGGGCTAGTATTGGAACACCCGTATGGGTACACTGGTAAAAATCAGAAACAAATTATTGTGGTCTAGAGGCAGCCACTAGGCGGGCCTCTTTACTAATTCTGTCTATAGTGTCAAGAATTGCGGCGCTTTCTTTATCTTTAGCTTGTAACTTTTTTTCGTTAAATTTTAAATTGATCGCTTTTAAAATTAAATGGTCAGCAAAGGCGGTATTTTTAGCCAGTATCGGCCCATGTAAATAAGAACCAAAGACATTGCATTTAACTGCCCCCTCAGATCTATCTTTACCATTATTACCATAGCCTTTGATAACATAGCCTAAGGCCGATTGACCCTCGTTGAGGCTAGTTAGGCCACTATGATTCTCATAACCAATAAGCTGCCCCCATTCAGTATCGCAAATAGCGTTACCGATCAGTCGCTTAGATCCAGCCTTTGTTACTAAATCAAACAGGCCTACACCAGCCAAACTCGATCCATCACTTAAAATAAACTCTTTGCCAAATAGTTGATAAAGTCCGCAAATCATCAGCATTGGCACCTTTTTTTTAGCTAATTTTATTATATCGTCTTTAATTAGCTGTAAATCATCTAAAATTATTTTTTGCCCCGAATCTTGACCGCCACCGCCCAAAATAATATCAGCCTTTAATAGGTTGGCTCGATCTTTAAAGCTATTATATTTTAATAGATTAACTTTATAACCGTATAAGCTTAGCCTTTTAGAAACAATTTCACTATTACCAAAATCGCCGTAAATATTCATATCATCAGGATATAGCTGCAGCAGATTAATCTGTCTGACACTTTTTAGGCTATGGTTTTTTTTGCTCAAGGATTTTTTATTCATTTTAGTAAACTCCTTAGTTTTAGCATGGCTGTATAGGTTGCAAAAATCTGTACATCCTGCCCCGATGTTTTACTCAAAAAGTTTTTTAAAGATAGATCTAGATCACAATTTATATCATCGACCTTCAGGCCAGCATATACTAAGCGTAAAGCCATATCGCTCGCTCTAACCCCACTGACCGCAACAACGTTAGACTTAGCTAAACTGCTAAAATTAACATCATAAAGCCAAGAGACATCTCTACCATCAGCATAGTTGTCGTTAATAGCAATAAGACTATTAGCCAAGCTAGAAGAACCTAAACTTAACTGAAAGCCACTTGGATTTTTAACCAGTATTAAGCGAACCTCTCGACCGTCTTGTTCTATAATTTCGCCTCTACCGAAAGCAGGCTTAATCCCAGATAGTGCCTTGATTGTCTTATCACAATTAAAGTCGCTAGACATTACAGTCTTTACGGCAGCAATAGCGGCAGCACTGTTTAGGGCATTGTGTTGGCCAAATAGCTGAAGTTCAACCTTGTAGTTGCGCCCGCCAACTTTATATGTAGCGCAGTTATCTTTTAGATCAACTAACTGAGTAATTTGAGATTTATCTTTAGCTTTATTAAGCAATGGGTATTTAGCTGTTTCAGAATGTAATTCTTCGTCCGTTTTATATTTTTTGCGCAACTTTTCGCCAACACCGAACCAAGCGACTTTTGCTTTAGTGCTGTTTTTAAACTTATTAATCCTAGGGTCGTCATAATTCATAATCACTGCTTTATCTGTTTTTTCGGCAACCTTTTGTAGTAACTGTGCTGTTTTATCAATTTCACCAAATCGATCTAGTTGATCCCGCAAGACATTCAAAAGCACTGAGTATCGTGGTCTTACCGTATTAACAAAGTGAACTGCATGCGCCTCATCTAGCTCAATCACTGCAATATCGGCATCTAGCTTACCCTGCTTTATCTCACTTAAAGCAGCCGAGACTACCCCACGCGTAAAATTACTACCTGAAGGATTGGTGAAGACCTTTAGGTCATAAGACCTCATTAATTCTGTAATAATTTTTGTAGTTGTCGTTTTTCCGTTAGTGCCGGATACCACCATTACACCATATGATAAATTATTTAAAATTCGAGCCAAATAGTCCGGATAGAGCTTTTCCACAACTAATCCCGGCAAAGCTGAACCGTGACCCTTGCCAAAAAATCGTGTCGCTTTTCGAATTAATTTACCTATTATGGTCACCAAGCAAACTCTTGTCATTAGCCTCTATTCTATCACGTTATCACTATAAAAATTGTGTCTAGTTTTTAATTTCAAATATAATACGACAGCTATTATTACTGAATAAATTAACACTAACTGCCAACATTCTGGGCGCCAACTTATGGTCGATGCGGGCAGATTTGCAATATATTGAGCTACTGCAATAATAAAGCTCAACAGCACTTGCGCTGGCCAAGCTACCAACAGTGCTAAGCTTATTGGCAATATATAAGCGGCTAAACCCGCCAAGAAAGTTAGCGCCATTACTAATGGCAAAATTGGTAATACTAAAAGATTACTAAGCAAACCAAACGTAGCCACACTACCCATAAAAAAGGCGATCACTGGTAAGGTAGTTATTTGGGCGCTAAATGTTTCAATAAGAATTTGCTTAATTGACCCCAAAACAGTTTTTGGTTTTATTTTAAATAAGTCACTAATTAACGGCGCTAGAATAATTACGCCAGCAAAAGCTAAAAATGACATATACCAACCGGCATCGCCCCATAAGCTGGCGGGCTCAATTAGTGCCGTAATACCACCTACCAATAAAATTAGAACTACTGGATGAGTTCTACGGCCATAGTACCAGGTTATCAAGCTAATTAAAGATACCAAACCAGCTCGCATCATCGATGCCGATATACCCGTAACCATAGCAAATAAAATAACCAAACTAGCAGCAAATATCAGAGCGATTAGCCTAGACCTCTTTGCAAACAGGCGCCTAGAAAACCTTACTAGTATGGTTAGATTGTAGCCGCTAGCTACCAGTATATGTGTCAAAGACGCTGCCATAAAACTAGTTTTTGTATTACTATCTAAATTACTTTTCTGACCCGCTAGTATGCCCATACCTAAATCTACCTCCGGCTTCTTAATAACCTTTTTAATATGATCAGAAAAGTTATCACGTATATCTAGCATCGGATCAATCCCTAGCCTCTTATTAACTTTTAATAAATCAGCTGACCTCATAGATCCACTAAAAGAACCAAAGCCTTCTTTTAGTATGCCCCTAACGACTATTCGGTCGCCTCTTTTTATAGTGTTATCTTGCTCTACTGATATCCATATTTTACCACCTAAGTTATTGCATTTTTTGTTGCCCCTGATTACTTCGATGTCACTAAGTTGAAGGCTAATTTTGTCATTTAATTTATCTGGATCAGTACTAACCGAGCCACTAATTTCAACCTCTTGATTATAATAATCTTGATAAAGCTTTAAACTATTTAAAGTTAAGTTTCCCCAATTAATACCAAAAATTACTCCTAATAAAATGGCTATTAAAACTATATAGCGCCTAGCGATAAAATTGATTAATATAAATAAACCAAAACTAAGAGCGATAATCGGCTTAGACATCTGTTTGTCAATTAAAATTTGTGGCGCAAACATTATCCCCAGTAACATGCCAGCACTAAAACTAGCAATAAGCCAAGAAGTGTGGACTTGTTTTATGAAATAATTACCTTTACCACCCATAGTTATTAATTATAATTTTAATATAAAAACACCCCTTGTTTATGCAACAAATAATCTTATAAAGGTATCTAATTTAGCTCCAAAGTTATTCACTAATATTTGATTTAACGTCTAATCTCAAAATTGAAGTAATGGGCCTTTTAAGATATAATGGAGAGGTATATTTCTGTCTCTTATACACA
>CAMXZF010000004.1 GCA_947253405.1 uncultured Candidatus Saccharibacteria bacterium
ATCAAAAAATAATTCAATATGTTATTAGCTAGTTCGCGCCTATTAAAGTAAAATTTAGCTTGTTTATTCTGCAAAATTTCACCCAACTTACCAGTAGGGGAATACTGCGACACATAAATAATTTGCTCTGACTTAAGAGCTAGTTCTACAGCCCGCCGGTAAATTATTGAATGGCCCATTTGGCCAGAGTCAAACAAAACCTCACCATAATCCGTCTTAAAAGTATGGTTTTTGATCTGACGACCGGTCTGATTGGCTGTCTCAATACGCTTTTGCTCGTGCACTAATTTGTCGGCTAAGTTAATGTCATTCACTTTAAACATATAGTCAGCCTGAGATAGGGCGTCTTTTTCTAGGTTAACTCCGCCAAAAGAAAAAACAACATCATCCACCACACACCATTTAGAATGAGTCCGCCCAAAACAAAACGCTAGGTTTGATTTACCTAGCCACTCAAAACGAACGCCAGCTTTTTCCAAAAGCTTTCGAACACCATCAGCACTACGGGGAGCTTTACCGAAAATAAAGCTGCGTAATGATTTGATATTTCTAACAGCATAAAATAAGGTCAGAAAATCAGCTGCTACTACTACCTCTACACCACGTTTAGCTGCCCGAACTAAAGAATCAATTAATTCAGCTGTTTCTTCATCATAAAATATACTTAGACACAATAAGTAAACCCGATCTTTTGATTTATCAATCAAGCTAGTTGCGTCGTTTACGTACTCAGTAGGACTAAGTAGTTTAGGGGTAATACCCATTTTTTTCATAAACAATTATTATAGCACGGCCACTATCAATATAGTTTACTTAACAATTTGGCGTGCCAGCCAAACACTGATGCGCAAAAGCTTATCAATCGTTGTTAATTTTAGTGGCCTTTCTGTAGTGTAAGCAATTAATTTATTGTCAAACAACTCAAAATCACAGGCACTAAAGTGTGCCGACAGCATGTTTTGCACTAAAGGTGACAAAATTTTACGCAATGTCACCATATCGCTAGCACTCGCATATACAGCAAAAGCATCGCCAAACTGCTTAATACTAGGATTAGTTAAGCTAGAAGGATCAATTTCATACATGCGCAAATACGAGGCTAGGGTAGAACCATATTGATCAGACTTATTCTTGCCACCAATAAAAGCTCTTGGCAGGCTAACATTACCTAAGTCTAATTGCACCATTGACCAAGTCTGTGGCTTACGCCCCTTTTTAACGTCAAATATATCGTGTGAGCGCTGCAAAACAATTACATCAAATCCAGCAATCTTGCCGGATGTATAATTATCATCAACCTGCTCTGGCGACGCCGTTAACCCTCTGACTAAATTGTGATCGTCATACTCCTCTGGTGCAACCGTACCAAAATAAGTCAAGTTATATTGACTGGCAAGTTTACCGAAAATGGGGCGATCGTGTTTGCTAGGCTTGAATCTCATTTTAGCTTACTTTACTTAGCTTCTATTTTATCAACCCTACGACTATTTAGGCAAGCTAACAAAAATCTAAGGTTGGCATTGGTATCTAAGTTGTTAGTTTGCTCAAATTGATCTGCAACAATTAACATTAAGCTATCAGTCAAGTTGGTCTTGTTTATAACGTCGTATATTGATGTAAAATCAAATGCTTGATCTAATCCTAATCTATCCAAAATAATTTGTGGGTCTAAATCTTTACCATGAATATCTAAGTTCTGCATAATAGTCTTTATGGCTACGCTATAAAATGGCTCTGAATCGTCATAAAGACAGTAAAGCCAAGCACTATAAAGACTATTGAAAGATAGCCGTGATACTTTTTTTATACCTTCGCTTTGTCTAGATAATCCTAAGTAAAAATAATTATCACTACTACTCCATAGTAGTCCAGCATTTAATAAGATTTCATCAGCAATAGTGCGGCAATTAATAGCATAGGCAGTATTTTTGAGCTCACCAGCCAAAGTGCTGGCTATATTAAGTGCACCATACACACTAGCGACTAAACTAGTGGTGGTAATTGGTTGCTCGGCAGTTTCGTCGTACGATTCAGTTGGTAGTTTAGTGTCCTTGCTAATATGATCAGTCAAATCATCAATAAGAGGCCCAGCTATTTTTTCGAAAATTTTTCGCCACGCTGATTTTTGACCACGTTTGGAGATCTTTTCTAGACCTACCTGACAAATTGCATATAAAAGCTGAGCACTATCCTTTAAGCTACGCCCCTCGACCAACTCTTTAGTTGTAGTATTGTAAGTAAAACAATATGGATTAATAGCTAAAGTGCCATCAGGGTAGTAATTAGGGAATATATAAGGACTATTTTTTTCTAATAATTTTATAAAGCTTAAAGAGTTATCGACTTCTTGGCTATAGCCTAATCGATTAAATATCATCAAAGCTTTGGCGTTCATTACTGCCGGTGAATAAATTTCAGATTGGTCTGAAAACCTATCAGCTGGCTTTAAATTATTAATAACAGCACCATGATTATCGGTAGATAATTTAACTAGTAGTAGCGATTTTATAAAGGTTCGGTGAAGCCTTGGGTCAAGATTAGCTTTAATCAAAAATTGCTTAGCTTCTTTTAACCACTCCGACCAATAATCATTAGTCTTTGTTAGGCGATTAGCTAAGCCCTCGCGATCAAATCTTTTGGCAATTTTAGTAGTGTCCGACAAAGATTTACCGCAGGCTAAATTATAGTTGACACGGGCAGAGTCATGTGGCTTTAATTTTAAATTAAACGCAATTACAGAGTCGGTAAAACCGTGGTCGATAGCATTTTTGGAAAGCGATCCATCAGTAGCGTCACACCAAGTGCCATTACGAAATTCGTCGCCATCGCCACCAAATCGACCGACAGCATAATCATCGAAACCTTCACTGGTTTGGCCATTAAAGCCAAAAGCCATAAAAATTCGATCACCCTTGTAATGTATTATTGAAGAAAAATCTTGCTCTTTATTAAGGGATCTAGCAGGAATGTACTGTACTGTATCACTGCGCTGGATACTATCATCGATAATGAATGCTTGATGAAAAAATAACTTCAAAGAGCGCTTCCTATCGCTTAAATTAAACACTTGCACTGATCGAGCAAACACGTTAAGTTCATAATCAACAAAATCCTGAAATTCCAATCTTATATCTAGCCAGGGATTAGTTGCTATAGTTAAGCCAATTGGGCAATCGGGATAATAGCTGGTTTTAATTTGCCAAGCTTGATCGTCTAGCCAGTGAATTGTGCCATCAACAAAGATGCCGATTTTATGCTCTTTAATATACTTACCAAGATGATTGTTTAAGCCGACATAGGGATAGTACAGGTCGCTAACATTACTATTTTTATTCAAAACTACTGCCATCTCACCATTTGACAATAAAAGTGGTCGATCCATAAATCTTACCTATATATCCTATTTGTTTTACTGTTTAAACCCAGACGATCTTGGTGTTCAATTAGGCGATAACGAATATCTCTTAATGCATTCATATAATATAGAAAAGCATCGTATGGTGAAGCATAAGGTGAAAAGTAAGCATGAACATCACCATCACTCCAGTATTTAGTGCTCATATAATAAATGTGGTCTGATGTTGTTAGGCGTCGCCAATCACCAATTAAATTAATATCGCCAGTTGCCATGATTGCTGGTGCTAGAGAATAGACGTGATGAGCAGCTTCTTGTTGCATACGATTACCTAGCCAGGCACTTAAATCTCGTTCGGTATCGGCCCAAGTAGTGGTGTAGGGAACATCCAAAACACCTACCGGATCATTAACGCTAGCTGCTTCAGTAACGGTCATAAATTTGTGGTCCGGTAAATCCAACCAGGCTTTAGGTAAAGCTTTTAAGAAGTCAAATATGCCAGTATCAGACCATTGATGTTCACCAAAAGTTTCGTAATCAATAAAGAGATTAACTAATGGGGCATCTTCGCTGTCTAGCCACTTAATGTATTTATCGATCGTTAGCGGATATTCTGACCAAGAGCGATCTGAAAAGCGAAAAGCTATGTCATCACTAAGTTTATAGTTTTTTAAGAGTAATCTAGTTTTTGTAGCATTACTCGGACTATAGACATAATTAGGGCTACGCCAATCTAATACTTTTTCCCAACCTTCGGCCAAAATAGTTTTATAACCATGTATATCAGCCCACTTACCTAGATCGTTATTGTAAGCTAGCTCAGTATTGCGAAAAGCCGTCGGAGTAACACCAAATAGCTCTTGTATTTTTTTTGCATGCATTGCTACTTGACGATCAAATTCAGCTAAATTATAGAAAAACGCCAAACTATGATAATAAGTTTCACCTACAACTTCGACTTTACCTGTTTTAATTAAATCTTTAAAACTATCCAAAACTTCGGGGGCAAATTGCTCGCACTGCTCAATAAATGTACCAGTAATAGATAGGCTAATCTTGAAATCAGGATAGCGATCAAGTAGGTTTTTTAGGACTGCATTAGTGGGTAAATAAGATTTTTTTGCTATTTTTCTTATAATACTAGCGTTATTAGCACCTGAATGAGGTGAAGATAGCCAGTAATTATGATTAGAGCCTGTGTCAAATGCAGAATATTCGCGTATACGCCATGGCTGATGAACATGTAAGTATAACTGAATTGATTTAGACATAAACTTTTTTACCCCCCTTCGTCAGTCTAAATTTATTATGCCGGCGTACAGCCAAGCGATTGTATTGATACATCATTTTTCGCGCAATATCACTCCAGTTACAGCATAAATATTCACGCTTAATACCTTCAACTAAATCAGCCTGTAAGGCTGGCGACAACGAAATGCCCACAATTTCATCTGCTAGTTTACGTGTATCCCAATAGTCAAAGCGCATTACAGCATTAAGCACTTCACCCACACCACTGGTCTTAGATAAAATCACCGCTGTATCGTAATAGGCTGCTTCTAAAGCCGTCAATCCAAAAGGCTCGCTAATTGATGGCATTACAAATATATCGGCAACTTCATACAGTTCACGAAAACGCACGCCTCTGACCCAACCAGTAAATATTACTCGGTCAGATATGCCTAAATCGGCGGTCAATTCAATTAATTGATCGCGTAACTCACCACTACCACTAATAATAAATAATAGTTTAGGATTTTTGCGCAAGGCTAGGGCAGCTGCTTCAACAAAGTAGGACAAACCTTTTTGTACTGTTAGGCGACCAATATTTAAAACTGTCTTATAGCCCATTGATCGCATTTTTTTAATATATTTATAATTATCTGTTTCAACCTTTACGCGCATTAGCTCTTGAGGGTCTAAAGAATTGTGTACCACCTCAATTTTACTAGCAGGAATGTTATATTTTTTAACTATTATATCTTTAGTTATCTTTGAAACTGCAAAAATACGATCTGCCATCTGCAAACCATAGCTTTCAATGTCATGGATCAACGGATTGCCACTATTACCACCAGCTCGATCAAATTCTGTTGCATGAATATGCGCTATCAATGGTGAACCAGTAGCATTCTTAGCGCGTACGCCAGCCTCTAGCGTAAGCCAGTCGTGTGCATGAATGACTTCTGGACGAGAGCGACGGCGTTTAACAATTTTTTCGACCCGATCAGCATATTGATGAGTGGCACCAATAAAGCCCTTACCGTAAGCTTTGGCATGCTTACATGTCCTAGAGCCATTACACCAAATGCAATTACCAGAATAAGCACCCATAGCAATATAGGCGCCAGATTTATCAACTATTGGCGGCAAATCAACTGCCGGAATCACCTCCATAAACTTTTCTGCATCAGGGTGACTAGCTTTATAGGGTAAAACAAATTTAATACTAGCACCTTCATGAGCCAAAGCCTTTGCCATCTGATAGCAAGCGACTCCTAATCCGCCACTATTATAGGGTGGCAGCTCCCAGCCTAGCATTAAAATCTTCATTTTATTTTTCCACTCTCATTTGGTTTATGCTTATATAGTATATAGTGAAATATTCTTTATGTCTATAGCCTGATACCTGAAAAATGAAGTAAACAATACAACTTTAGTGTTAAAACCAGCAATAAAGCTTAACAAAAAAACTAACCTATTCTATAATTAAAAACCGTAATCTATCGTTTGATATTTTTACGGGCGTAGCTCAGTTGGTAGAGCACAGGTCTCCAAAACCTGGTGTCGGCGGTTCGAGTCCGTCCGCCCGTGCCAATTTTATTGTCTGAAATAATTGAATTCGGCTCCTCTTCGTGCTAAACTATACTTAATTTTAGTCAGAGAGGAGTATTTTTAAATGGAGGCATTAACGCTGTCTAGTCCGATGGTGGTTGTAGTGGTGGGTCTGCCAGGATCAGGTAAATCCTTTTTTGCTACACAGTTCGCTAAAACATTTGGAGCCGCACTAGTTAGCGAAGATAAAATCCGCTGGACTTTGTTCGCTCGTCATACCTATAGCAAAAATGAAAACGCTATGGTTAACCAAGTATCAGATTTATTAATTACCGAGCTATTCCGCACCAAAAAAACCTTTGTGCTTGACGGTGGTTATAACACTAAAGCTACACGCCAAGAAATAGCTGCTCGGGCACGCAAAAATGGCTACCGCGTTCTAACTATTGTCGTCCAGACTGACGAGCCAACCAGCAAAAAACGTGCGATAAAACGCGATGGTCGCAGAACTGGCGATATTTATAAACAAAGCCTAAGTGAAGATCAATTTAAAACGTTTGCTAAATCCTACGAAGAGCCCACTACCACTGGTCGAGATGTAGTAGTGATTAGCGGTAAGCACACCTATGGCACTCAGGCTAGGGTAGTGTTGAAAAAAATGGTCGAAGCACAAACTGGGCTACCACCTCGTAATTTGTCAGCTTTTAAACCAAATCGCTTAGTTCAATAATAAATAAGTGTTTAAGCTAGCTATCAATAAAAAAAGCCTATCTAAAATAGGTCAACCATGTAATGAAAATTATTTTCTTGATGAAGAATTTGGAAAAATAAAATTAAGTTACACTCGCTCAAATTATATTCGGTTAAAAGTAAAGCCTGATGGCCAAATTATTATAAATTTACCCACAGGGGTATCTATAGAAAAAGCGAAAAATTTTCTTGAACAATACCGCTCTAAAGTAGAATTATCGATTAAAAAACTAAATCACAACAAAACCTATAAAGACGGCGACCAAATTGGTAAGTCTCATAAATTAAGTATAAAAACTGGCATTCGCAACCATATTGAAATAAAGAATTCTCTTATTAAAGTAACCCATAAACCAGAAGCTACACCGGCCGATACTAGCCAGCTAGTGCGCAATGGTATCGCCAAAGCTTTACGTATAGAAGCAAAAGCCTATCTACCACGAAGACTCTCTTATCTAGCCATGACACACGGCTTTAAATACGAAAAGGTACGCTTTAGTCATGCCAAAACCCGCTGGGGTAGCTGTTCTAGCTCAGGCACAATTTCACTTAATATAGCTCTAATGATGTTACCCAAAGACTTGATTGACTATGTTTTATTGCACGAACTAACGCATACTATACACATGAATCATGGCGTAAAATTTTGGCTTGACTTAGAAAAAGTTTACCCTAGGGCAAAAATAAGTCGAAAATTAATAAAAAGGTATTCGCCTTACATATAAAATACCAAACTTTAAGAATAGGAAAATAGGCTAAAATATAATAATATGAATTTTTGGCAAAAACTACCCGACGGCTTTACTGCGCTAGCGCCAATGGAAGATGTTACCGATGTTGCGTTTCGCTTAACTGTTAAAAAAGCTGGGCGACCTAATGTATTTTTTACTGAGTTTACTAATACTGATAGCTTCTGCAATCCGCTAGGGCGGCGTCACACAATGTCTCGTCTAATTCACGACCAAACTGAAACACCTATCGTAGCTCAAATTTGGGGTAGTAGACCTGAAAAATTTGCATCATCAGCTAAAGAGATTTCCAAAATGGGGTTTGACGGCATTGATATTAATATGGGTTGCCCAGCTAAAGATGTTATTAAAACTGGTGGTGGAAGCGCTCTAATTAAAAACTTAAATTTAGCAAAAGAAATTATCACTGCCGCTAAAACAGGTAGCCTGCCAGTGTCAGTTAAAACCAGGATTGGCTTTAATGATTTTAGCAATATGAATGAATGGATTACATTTTTATTACAACAAGATATATCTTGCCTGACAGTACATTTACGTACGCGTAAAGAAATGAGTAAGGTTCCGGCGCACTATGATTTAATTGACCGAATCACTAATCTAAAAAAACAAATTGCTCCTCAGACTAAGCTAGTTATAAATGGCGATATTAAGGACATGCAACACATCAAGCTATTAAAAAATCAGCATCCAGATGTCGACGGATTCATGATTGGGCGCGGTATATTCTTTAATCCATTTGCTTTTTCTAATCGAACCGATAGGCCCTCTAGTCGTGAACTTATAGATTTATTTAACTATCATCTTGACCAGTTTGATAAATGGCAGCTCGTAATGCCAGCCCAATACAGCAACAACGCAGAGATTAAGCCAGCTATTTTACGGAAGTTTGACCCGCTTAAACACTTTTTTAAAATTTATATCAAAGATTTCGAAGGCGCCAAAGAGCTACGCGCTAAACTATACGCCGCCAAAAATACTAACGAAGTGAGAACAATATTAAACAATATTAGTAATCCTTAAAATATTTGTAATTTAAGCAGTTTTATAGTATACTAGCACAGTTAATATTAGACCAACGTTCCTGAGAACGTTTGCAAGTCCAACTTTAATGAGCTGGAAACTGCGAATTCTCAGGCGTTTTAAGTGGAAAAGGGAAGTATGAATACTTTAATCGGTACCAAACTTGGAATGACCCAAATCCTTGGCGAAAATGGCGTTGTGATACCAATCACAGTCATTGAGGCTGGCCCTTGCACTGTAACTCAGGTAAAGTCTATCGAAAATGATGGCTACAATGCAGTGCAATTAGGTTATGGTGAGGGGAAGAACCTGAGCAATGCCGTCAAAGGTCATTTAAAGGCGGCCAATGTTACGCCTAAGACCTTAAAAGAGGTTAGATTAGACGATCTTAGTGATATTAAGGTCGGCGACAAATTCAACACTGAGCTATTTAGTGTGGGTGACAATGTTGATGTTAGTGGTGTCAGTAAAGGTAAAGGTTGGGCTGGCACTATCAAGCGTCACAACTTTCGTCGACATCGTAAAACTCACGGTGGTAAAGGCAACACTAGAAAAGTTGGTTCTATTGGCTCAATGTATCCGCAGCGAGTTTTTAAAGGTCATCCTATGGCTGGCCAAATGGGTGGCGAAAAGACTACAGTCAAAAATCTAATTGTTGCTTATATCGATGCCGACAAAAACTTAATCGGCGTCAAAGGTGCTGTTCCAGGACCGAAAAAAGGCACTGTTCTTATCAGCTCTGCTATTAGGTTTAATCACCTTAAAAAGGAGGCTAAGTAATGGCTGAATTAAAACTAGATAAAGAAGTGTTTGCCGTTAAGGTTGAAAACCATGCACTACTAAAATTGGCTTACGAAAGCTATCTAGCCAATAATCGTCAAGTAGGAGCTAAAACATTGACGCGCGGCAAAGTCCGTGGTGGTGGCAAAAAACCTTGGCGCCAAAAAGGCACAGGGCGCGCTCGCTTTGGTTCGACTCGTAACCCAATTTGGCGTGGCGGCGGTGTTGTTTTTGGCCCGCTAGGTAACGAAAACTACCGCAAAAATATCGCCAAAGCCAGTAAGCGTACCGCTTTAAGACAAGCTTTAAGCTTGGCTGCCAATGCCAAAAAAATTGTTGTCATTGACGAAGTGAAGACGACTGGAAAAACAAAAGATATCGTAAAGCTTCTAGCAGACAACAAACTATCCAACAAAAAACATATTTTAATGGTAGATAATAAAACCGATGAAAACCTACGGGCAACAGCTAATTTGAGTAATCTTTACTTAGTAAGCCCGACTTATTTAACGGTTTTTGACATTTTAAATGCTGACACTATCTTATTTACTAAGAAAGCACTTGAAATAACTACTGAGTGGCTAAAGGAGGCAAAGAAATGATAATTACGCCCCATATTTCCGAAAAAAGCTACGCTCTAGCGAAAGATAACATCTATATATTTGAAGTACCAATGAGCGCTAATAAAGCTGAAGTTACCCGCGAATTAAAAGCGGATTACCCTGATGTCGAAATAAAAGATGTTCGCTTAATGGTTGCTAAAGGTAAAGCTAAATCATTTAGTCGCGGTAAACGCTCTCGTCCAGGTAAGACTAATTTAAAAGACACCAAGAAAGCTTACGTAACTGTATCTAAGGGTAGAATTAAAGTCTTTGACGATAATAATGAAAGCGAGGAGAAGTAATATGGCAATTAATAAACTTCGACCGAATACCCCAGCACAGCGTGGCATGACTACACAGGATTTTGACCAAATTACCACTAAGAAGCCTGTTAAAAGTTTGCTAGTCGCAAAAAAACAACGCTCTGGTCGCAATAATCAAGGCCGTATTACTACTAGACACCGTGGCGGTGGTGCTAAGCGTTTTATTCGCTTAGTTAACTTTAATATGCTTCCCGGCACAACCGCTACAGTTGAGCATATCGAATACGACCCTGGTCGCAGTGCTAGGATTGCTCGCGTGCGTGATGAAAATGGTGGTTTACATTATGTGTTGGCTATTCAGGGTATGAAGCAAGGGCAAAAAATTGCAGTAGCTAGTGAGGATAAATCAATTGCTATTGAAGCTGGCAATCGCATGAAACTTAAGGATATCCCGCTCGGGTCTGTTATCCACAATATCGAAATTACTGCTGGGCGTGGCGCTCAAGCCGTAAGGGCTGCTGGCGCAAGAGCTCAACTAACCGCCAAGGAAGGTGACTACGCTATGATACGTATGCCCTCTGGCGAAGTTCGAAAATTTCGCTTAGAAAATATGGCTACACTTGGTGTAGTTGGTAATGAACAACATCAGAACATAAAGATCGGTTCAGCTGGACGCAAGCGTCGCATGGGAATTCGACCAAGTGTTCGCGGTAAAAGCATGAACGCAGTCGATCACCCGCACGGTGGTGGTGATGGTGGTCAGCACGGTACTGGCAAGGCGCCTCGCACACCTTGGGGTCAGCTAACCCTAGGTCACAAAACTCGTCGCCGCAAATCTACCGATAAAATGATTGTACGTAGTCGTCATGACACAAAGAGGAGGAAATAATGAGTAGAAGCTTAAAGAAAGGACCGTTTATTGACGCCAAGCTTGCCAAGAAAGTTGCCGCTTTGTCATCAGATGACAGGACTGTAATTAAAACTTGGGCCCGCGCTTCAACAATCGCACCCGAGATGGTTGGCAAAACTATCGCTGTTCACAACGGTCGCATGCATGTACCTGTATTTATCAGTGAGAATATGGTTGGTCACAAACTAGGTGAATTCGCCCCAACCCGCAAATTCCGCAAACACGGAGGCAAGAAGAAATGAGTAAAGAAATAATGATACAAGCACGCCTTAAAGAGTTAAGACTTGCTCCACGCAAAGTTTCTCTAGTAGCAGGTTTAGTACGTCGTCGTACTGTTGAGGATGCTTTGGTTATACTGGCGAATACCCCCAAAAGAGCTGCTAAACCAGTTAGTAAGTTAATTGCTAGTGCAAGAGCCAATGCTGTCAATAACCACAACTTAAAGGCTGACGGATTAGTCATTGATACTATATCGGTAACTGCTGGTCCGCGCCTAAAGCGTTATCGACCAGTATCTAGGGGTATGGCTCATCCATACCAAAAGCGAACTAGCAATATCCTATTGATTGTTAGGGGCGAAGAGAAACCCGCCAAAAAAGAAAGCAAGAAATCGGAGGCTAAGCCAGCCAAAGAGGCGAAAAAATCTGAATCGGCTAGAAAGGAGAGCAAATAAATGGGTCAAAAAGTCAATCCTATCGGCATGCGCGTTCAGGTTAGTAAAGACTGGACTAGTAAATGGTTTGCTAGCGGCAAAAAAGAATTCGCTAAATGGCTAGCTACTGACATCAAGCTGAGACGTATTATCGAAAAACGATTTGAGACTCGTGCCGTCATTGATCGTATCGACATTGAAAGGTCAGCCAATCAAACCGTTATCAATATCTGGACCGCTAAAGCTGGTATTGTAATTGGCCGCGGTGGATCTGGTGTACAAGAATTAAAGGCGGAGCTAGAAAAAGTTACTAAAGAACCGATCCGCATTAATATTGAAGAAGTTCGACGCCCAGAATTAGCCGCCAAAATTGTGGCAGAGAATATTGCTAGACAACTCGAGCGTCGCATTAATTTTCGCCGAGCTATTAAACCTACCATGCAAAATATCATGTCAGCTGGTGCTAAAGGTGTACGCGTTGAAGTTGCTGGTCGATTGAACGGAGCTGAAATGTCTCGTCGAGAAAAATTTATTGAAGGATCAGTTCCACTACATACACTACGAGCCAATATAAGCTACCACCTAGCAACTGCTAAAACTACTGCTGGTACAATCGGTATTAAAGTTTGGATTAATAAAGGAGAAAGGCGCTAACTATGTTATTACCAAAGAAAACAAAGTTCAGAAAAGCCTTTAAAGGTCGCAATGAAGGTGTAGCTACTCGCTGTAACTATATTGCTTTTGGCAATTATGGTTTACAAAGCATTGACAATGCCCGGGTAACTAGTCGACAAATTGAAGCTGCTCGACGCGCTATTACCGGCCAAACTAAACGTGGTGGTAAAGTCTGGATTAGAATTTTTCCACACATACCGGTGACCACTAAACCTTTAGGTTTAAAAATGGGTGGCGGAAAAGGAAATCCAGAATATTTTGTAGCTAAAGTCAAAAAAGGTACTATGCTGTTCGAAATGAGTGGCGTTGATGAAGCAATTGCTCGTGAAGCTATGCGTCTAGCTAGCCACAAACTACCAGTAAAGACACGTTTTGTCATAAAGGAGGAGGCATAGTATGGCGCAAAAGCAACAAGTTAAAACTGCCAAAATTGACAAGATGGCTGAGCTAAGAAAGTTAGATATATCCGCATTAAATAAAGCGTTAGTTGAGGCGAACGATAACCTTAAAAATGCTAAAAAAATGCTCAAGGCTAATGAGCTACCAGCCACACACGTCATTCGTGAGCATAAAAGTACTATTGCTCGAATTCATATGGCTATAAATGAAAAGTCAAGCGAATTAGATAATAAGGAGGCAAAATGAGTAAACGAACCATCAAGGGTGTCGTTACTAGTGCCCGTGGCGATAAAACGATTATCGTAACTCGCACTGTGCGAAAAACACACCCCTTATATGGTAAAAAATATACCCAAAGCCAAAAATTCCACGCCCATGACGAAAAAAATGATGCCAATTTAAATGACACAGTAGTTATTGAAGAGAGCAAGCCTTTTTCTAAAACTAAAGTTTGGTCATTAAAGGCAGTTGTCGAACGTGGTCGGGAAAAATTGGAAGTTAAAAAGACTGAAGTTGAAGAAGAGTTAGAGGCGAAAGCTGAGGCTAAATCAGACGATTCAGCTGACAAGGAGGCGAAATGATTCAACAAGAAAGTCGCCTAAAGGTAGCTGATAACTCGGGCGCTAAGGAGGTTCTATGCATTCGTGTGCTCGGAGCTACCCGCAGACGCTACGCTAGAGTTGGCGATATTATTACTGCTACAGTCAAAGTAGCTGACCCTCACGGTAACACCAAGCGCAAGTCAGTTGTGCGCTGTGTCGTAGTACGAACGCGTAACCAAATTAAGCGTGCTGACGGTTCGACTATTAAATTTGATGACAATGCCGTAGTTTTGATCAATGACGACAAAACACCTAAGGCTACTCGTGTGTTTGGCCCTATACCTAGAGAGCTACGTGACCTTGGCTATACAAAAATTGTCTCATTAGCACCGGAGGTACTATAGATGAAAAGAGTTAGAAAAAACGACACTGTTAAAATAATCGCTGGCACCCATAAAGGTAAAGTTGTCACCGTAAAAGATATTAAAGGTAACCAAGTTTATCTTGATGGTATCAGGGTGGTCGAGCGACACTATAAAGCCACTTCGTTTAATCAAGGCGGCAAGCGTGACATTCATTTACCGATTCATATTTCTAATGTAGCCCTGGTAACTGAAGGTGAAAAAGGCAAGGAAAAAACTAGTAAAGTTAGCTATCAAATTAAAGATGGTAAAAAAGTTCGCACCGCAAAGACTAGTGGCAAGGAGGTTAAATAATGGCAAATAATAAATCTACCGCCTATGTTCCGCGTCTGAAAAAAACCTATAAGGAAAAAATCGTCAAAGAACTGGAAAAAGAGTTAGGGATCAGTAACGTTAATGATGTCCCTAGACTAAGCAAGATAATTGTCAGTAGTGGTGTTGGACGCAATAAAGATAACAAGCATTTCCAAGAAGTTGTCGTAACGACTTTAACTAAAATAACTGGACAAAAACCTGTCCAACGCTTAGCAAAAAAATCGATTGCCACCTTTAAGATTCGTAAAGGCATGGGTGCGCCCATTGGCACCACAGTCACTTTGCGCGGTGACCGTATGTGGGAGTTCCTTGATCGCTTAGTCAATGTTGCTATGCCGCGTATTCGCGACTTCCATGGCGTTAGCGCTAAAGCATTTGATCGTCAAGGAAACTACAACTTAGGCATTTCTGAGCAATCAATTTTTCCTGAATTAACCTTCGAAGACACCACCACATTACATGGTCTACAGGTTACGTTTACAATTGATCGCTCTGATCCAGCTAAATCACGCGCACTACTAGAAAAATTTGGTGTGCCATTTAAAAAGGAGGTTAAGTAATGGCAAAGAAATCAGCTCTAGCTCGCGATGCCAAACGCCGACGCTTGGCAGAAAAGTATGCCTCAAAGCGCGCCGAACTTAAAGCTGCAGGCGATAACGAGGGTTTACAAAAACTACCACGCAACAGTAGCCCAACACGATTAAAAAATCGCTGCGCCGAAACTGGGCGACCACGCGCTTATATGCGTAAGTTTGGTCTTAGCCGTATAAGCTTTCGTGAGCACGCCTCCAAAGGCGAAATACCCGGTGTAACAAAGGCTAGTTGGTAGAAAGGAGAAGGCATAAATATGAGTTTACAAAGTACAGACCCAATAGCCGACTTACTAACTAGGATTCGCAACGCTATTAAAGTCGGTAAAAACCAAGTTACCGTACCTGCTAGTAAAATGAAATTAATGGTTGCTAATCAACTAGTGAAAAGCGGTTATCTTGTAAGTGTTGAGAATAAAAAAGCTAGTCCACAAGATAATTTGGTTATTACTATTAATAAAGAAGGTAAAAACCCCACTATTACAGAAATTGATCGTGTCAGTAAGCCTGGAAAAAGAATTTACGCTAAAGTTGATGAGATACCGCGCGTAATGAGTGGGCGGGGTGTAATGATCATTTCTACTAGCCACGGCATTATGACTGGTCAAGAAGCTATAAAAAAACGTCTTGGCGGTGAGCTAATTTGTAAGGTTTATTAAAATAAGAAAAAAGGAAGGATATGAGTAGAATCGGAAAACTACCAATTGCAATTCCAGCTGGTGTGACAATCACGGTTAATCCTGATTTCATTACAGTAAAGGGAGCGAAAGGCGAATTAAAACAGTTCACCTTGTCCGAAGTTGATGTCAAAGTGGAAGACAACCAAATCTTAGTCACTAGACGAAATGACGATAAATTAGCTAAAAGCCAGCATGGCTTAATGCGTTCTCTAATTAATAATATGGTAATCGGGGTAACTAAAGGCTTCGAAAAAAAGCTACAAATCAACGGTGTTGGTTTTCGTTTAGCTAGTAAAGGGCCACAAGATATAGAAATGAGTTTGGGATATTCTCATCCAGTTCATTATCATGCGCCAGATGGAATTACACTAACAGCTAACAAAATGGAGCTGACTGTTAGTGGCGCATCAAAACAGCAAGTTGGCCAAGTAGCAGCTGAAATTCGAGCCCTAAGAAAACCAGAGCCATACAAGGGCAAGGGCATTAAATATGCCGATGAGGTAATTTTGCGTAAGGCAGGAAAGGCAGGTAAATAATGGCTAGTTTAAGCAATCTAGCACTACGTAAAAATCGAGTGCGAGCTAAAATTGGTGGCACTGCCGATCGACCTCGATTGAGTGTGTTTATATCTAATAGGTATATTACTGCTCAATTAATTGACGATATAACCGGCACGACTTTGGCCTATTCAACTACTGCTGGCGACAAAAAAGCTGGTAGCCTAACCGAGCAAGCCAAAAAAGTCGGCGCTGATATTGCCGATAAAGCTAAAAAAGCTAAAATCAGTTCAGTTGTATTTGACCGTAATGGTCGACGCTATGGAGCTAGACTACATGCTCTAGCTGAAGCTGCCAGAGAGAAAGGATTAAACTTTTAGTATTATGAGTGAAGATAATAAAACTACCAAGCAAGTAGTGGCACCCAAAGATGCTAAAAACGGCGAGGCACCCCGTCGCAAATTTGGATCAGCCAACAATTTTAGCAGTGATCAGATATCACGCAGTGGTAAGAGAGACAATCGTAACCGTCGCGACAATCGCCGTAATCGTCGCCCAATTCGTAAGGAAGACAAGCAGTTTGAGGAAAATACTATCTCCATCGATAGAGTTTCTCGAACCGTCAAAGGTGGTCGACGCCTACGATTTAAAGCACTAGTTGTAGTTGGTGATAAAAAATCTAAAGTAGGTGTTGGCGTATCTAAGGGGCGTGATGTGCAGCAAGCTATTGAAAAAGCCACTAATGTAGCCAAAAAGAACATGATTACGATACCTCTAGAAAATAGTACTATCCCACATGAGATAGAGCTAAAATACGGCGCCGCTCGTGTTATGTTAAAACCGGCAGCGCCTGGTACTGGTATTATTGCCGGTGGTGTAGTGCGTGCAGTTATTGGTGTAACCGGCATCTCTAGCTTAGTTACTAAATCTTTAGGCTCAACCAATAAAGTTAATATTGCTTACGCCACTATTAAAGCACTAGGCAGCTTAAAACCACGATCTTCCTGGATAGGATCTCAAGATAATGAAAAAAAAGCTGCTAAAGCTAAGGCGGGGGAGGCAAAATAATGAAATATAATGAATTAACAGTTACTGCGAATACCTCAAAAAAGCGCGTCGGTCGTGGCACATCGTCCGGTAAGGGCAAAACTGCCGGTCGTGGTACAAAAGGTCAGGGCTCTCGTTCCGGTAAAAACAAAAGGCCTCTACTAACTACTGGTGGAACTGGTCACATCAGACAGTTACCAAAATCTCGTGGGTTCAAAAGTAAGCGAGCGCCAGCGCAAGTAGTCTACGCCGATCAATTAGATAGCCTTAAGGGTGACATTGATAACTTAGCTTTGTTTAAGGCTGGGCTAATCGCCACCCCATACCAAACAGTAAAAATCATAGCGCGCAATGATTTTAAATCTAAGGCTAATGTTAATGTTGCCGGTATGTCTGAGTCTGTGCGTAAAATGCTAGAATCAAACGGTGGTAAATTTACAAAAACACCTGTGCCCTTGCCAAGTTCACTAAACCTAGACTAGACTTTAAAGCACTGACCGCTCAAAAACAAAAGTCTACACTAGTGAGATTAAAATATTAAATGATGCAGCTTGTAATAAGTTGCATCATTTTTTAGTCTATAGATAGACCTACTATTGACTCACTTAGAGTGCTTATGTTAATATAACCCCAGCTGGTGCGCAGACGGGGCAACTCGTCTAAGCAAGCAAAAACAAAAACGTAACGCCCCAGGGTGGGCGCGCAGCAGTTAAACACTAAACCCGTGGTCTTCTCCGGCGGGTTTTGTTTTTGTGCTATACTGTTTTTATGGGGTAGTAGCTCATCTGGTAGAGCGCAGCATTCGCATTGCTGAGGTGGTCGGTTCAAGTCCGATCTACTCCACCACAGAACTAATTAAAAATAAATAAATAAATATGCTAACTGGACTAACTAGTGCAGAAGTAAAAAAGCGACAAAAAGCCCATCTTACTAATCGCACCAATAATAAATCGTCGCGCTCGTTATGGCAAATTATACGGGCTAATATTTTTACTAGATTTAACGCTCTTATCTCCACTTTGGCAGTGGTGGTATTCTTATCTGGCAAAAGCCCTATCAATGCCTTGTTTTTTATTGCTATGCTCCTAAACATTTTAGTTGGTGTAGCTCAAGAAATTAAAGCTAAAAGAACTCTTGATAAATTATCTATTTTAGTAAGTCCGCACGCAACTGTTACTAGAAACGGCCAGCAAGAAAAAATTAGCGCCAACGAAGTAGTAAAAGATGATTTAATCAACCTAAATTTGGGTGATCAAATTGTGGCTGATGGCGAAATTATTCTAAGTAATGGATTAGAGGTTGACGAAAGCCTATTGACTGGTGAATCTGACCAGATTAAAAAAAGTACCGGTGACAAAGTATTGTCGGGGTCTATAGTAGTAGCTGGTAGCGCTTTAATGACGGCACAGCAAGTTGGCAAATCATCCTATTCAGCTAAATTAGCTGCTGAAGCTAAACAGTTTAAACTTGCATCTAGTGAATTAGTGGAAAGTACTAACAAACTTTTAAAATGGATATCCTGGATACTAATAGCCGTGGCTCCACTTTTAGTCTGGGGTCAACTAAAATTTCATGACCAATGGCAAGATGCTACTATTCATGCCGTAGCTGCTATCGTTGGTATGATACCGGAAGGTTTAGTCTTACTTACTAGCGCGGCCTTTATGTTGGCAGTCGTAAAACTGGCAAAAAATAAAGTCTTGGTTCAACAATTGCCAGCTGTAGAGACTTTGGCGAGAGTTAATACCCTTTTGCTAGATAAAACCGGCACTATTACAGCTGGAAAAATGAATTTAGACGAAATTAAGGTATTAAATAAATCTAATTTAGAAGAAATAAAAATAGCCACGTTAACCTTAGTTAATCGTGCCAATTCGCCAACTAATAAAGCTATTAAAAAGGGGCTAAAAGAAATAAACCCAGCACCAATTAAAGATGAAATAGCCTTTAATAGCGCCCGCAAGTGGAGCGCCATTAGCATAGATAAAGATACCAATTATATTATGGGGGCGCCAGAAATATTGCTAAAAAAAGATAGCCTAGAACTATCTCAGGCGCAGACTATTTTTAAGCAAGGTAAACGCGCTCTATTAATCGGGCGCTTAAAGAAATGGCCTCCAAAAACTAATGCATTAAAACTAGATCACATCTCACCTCTAGGACTAATTGTTTTAAGTGAAGAAATCCGGCCTGACGCTAGGGAAACCTTGAGCTACTTTAAGAATCAGGGTGTGGATATAAAAATTATATCCGGCGATTCACCTATAACTGTTGAGTCAGTAGCTAATAGCGTCGGTCTGAAAGCTAAATCGTTTGACGCCCGAAATTTGCCAGAAATTACTAACCTCGACAGCAGCGATGATTTAGAAAAATTACAAAAAATTATTGACGATTACAATGTATTTGGCCGAGTACAGCCTGAACAAAAACGCCTAATTGCCGACGCTCTACAAAAGCAGGGTCGAGTTGTAGCTATGACGGGCGATGGCGTTAATGATGCTTTAGCACTTAAGAAAGCTGATCTTGGTATAGCAATGAATAGTGGTGCTGAAGCAACTAAATCTGTTGCTGAGATAGTATTGCTTAACAATAAGTTCTCCTGTCTACCCAGCGTCCTCTTGGAGGGCAGGCGAGTCATAGCTAATATTGAACGCGTAGCTAATTTGTTTATCATAAAAAACGTTTACTCATTCTCTTTAGCTTTAGCGGTAACCGCTATAGGACTAAGCTATCCTTTTATGCCAGCGCAAATGACCGTGATAAGTACGTTAAGTATCGGTGTACCGGCTTTCTTTCTAGCGCTAGCGCCTAATAAAAAAATATATAAACCGGGATTTTTAGGTCGCATTATTCGATTTGCCTTACCAGTTGGAGTTATCGAATCAATAGCTATGTTTGCAACTTATTATATAGCTATTAGTATGGGTTACAATAATTTAGCTAGTAGTACAGCTGTTACTA
Organism: uncultured Candidatus Saccharibacteria bacterium; assembly: GCA_947253405.1. GTDB lineage: Bacteria > Patescibacteriota > Saccharimonadia > Saccharimonadales > Saccharimonadaceae > Nanoperiomorbus. The sequence goes on from CAMXZF010000004.1 coordinate 19,985, forward strand.
TAACTGCCATGATGATTAGCTTGACTACACTAATAGTGCTATCTGCGCCTATCAAAGGGTGGAAAGTTAGCCTAATCACAGCATGTGCTCTAACATTCCTACTCTTACTCTTTATGCCCAAATTAGCCAGTCCACTTGATTTCCAAATAGAGCTAAGCCTACTTCCCATTGTATTAATTAGCGGAGCAATCGGCGGCTTAGTTGTAATTGCACTAAACCGCATTATTCTCAAAAAGCATTAATCTATATATTGTGTATAAACTACAAAAAATACACTATATAACGTGATTATCGACTATTTTGGGGCTTGATTTAACTTTTAGTTGTGCTACAATTTAGGCAACTAGTTTTGTGTTTTAATCTCTAGGGCATAATCCCCTTGTAGGTTTTATTGTTTTTAATTAAAGTAGAAGCGATTAAGGAGTTAAAAATGAAAAAAGTTTACCATCTAACTAAACAAGGAAAAACTGATTTAGAGTCCGAACTAAAAAAATTAACTAGTAGTCGAAAGGCTATCGCTGAGGAAATCGCCATAGCTAGACAGAACGGTGATTTATCGGAAAATGCCGAATATACTGCTGCTAGAGAAAAACAAAATCGCGTTGAATCACGCATTGAAGAAATTGAAAACATCCTTAAGGGTGCCGAAATTATTACTAGTGACGGCGACGGCGTAGTTAGCCTAGGGGATACTGTCGAATTAATGCTGGATGATAAAAAAATTACCTATACTATCGTTGGTCAAATCGAAGCTAATCCACTAGAAAATAAAATTAGCCATGAATCGCCCCTAGGGTCCGCCTTAATTGGTAAAAAGGTTAATGATAGCGTTACTATTAAAACCCCCAAGGGCGACAATACTTACAAAATTACAAGTATTGAATAACTAATTCAAAGCAACTTTTCGTCTTTTTAGCTGGCAAGTACGTGCGTCATTTGCTTGCCAGCTAGTTTTGCAATTAATACATCTATATATACCAGTACTTCTTGACTGTAGGCCGGTCTGCTTGCAATTAGGGCAGAGTGATCGACAATGCACCCACTCACGATAAGTTTCCATAGCTAGTTCAACCATATCTTCGGTGATTACAACGTTGTAGTTGGGAGCAATTTCTTGCGCTTTGTCCCAGGCTTCGCGTTCAATCTGCAATATCTCAACATCTTGTTCATATTGATTATGATCTAAAATTGCATGTCCCAGCTCATGTAGTAAATCACTTGGGCTATCAGCATAATAAACCGCCTGCTCTTTACCTGACCAGTAAGCTAAATTATTTTTCTTAAACGAAAATGCTGGAAAATCCTCGCTTAACTGTAGCGCCAATTGATCTACTGTAATCATATCTAATTAATTATATTAACACTAATAGATACTGAAAGCGAAAAATAGTGTCAATAAAGCGCTAAAACGCTTGTGCTATAATTTAAAGTTAAGACTATAATTATTATTAATAAAAATGAAATTCAATAATTTTAATTATTTATCCAAACAAGACAAGTCCAACTTAAAGCCTAAGAATAACCCTAAGGATATTGGTAAATTGGTGCTTAATTCGGGTGTTTATCAAATACCGCAATTAAATAAAGAAAAAGAATTCCACTCATTATCAGATTATAGTAAAGAGTTTCAATATCTTAGTGAAGAATTTAAACCGCAAACAGACGAAGATATTAACAAACTAGAAGCTATAAACCGATTAAAAATCTACGCTAATTACGATCAATCAACTAAAAGTATACCTGCCAATCGCCGACCTTTAAGCAAAGAATATCAAGCCTGGCGCCAATTGGTTAAAGATAATATTGCGCCTAGCGACGCCATCAACTACTATTTAGCAAATTTGGCCTTAATCAATATGGGTAAAAAAGCTAAAAAAATTTTTCAAATAGACCCTAAACTAAAAACTTCTATTAATGACAAAAAGATAACTATAAAGCCTAAAGACTCCAAAAAACTAAATGATTCAAATGTGGCTAAACATATAAATATAGATAAGAAAGATAGTCCTCTAGACATCAATCACTTCTTTGAACTTAACCGCGAGCAATTCCTGAAAGAATGGCGAAAAAGCCGATCGTCAAAAAATGAAAAGGTTATAGTAATTCCACCAAATAAAAATTAAATCTAACACCTCTTTTGTGATTGCATCTATATCTGATATAATGCATAGTTAGTGTTGATGTCGACGGTCTGACATCATTAATTTATTAATTAAAAAGAGACTTTACTGCTGACCGAGGTATTGTCTAGGAGTATTATTTAATGGTAAAAGCCTTAACTATGGCTGATCTACTGGCAAGTTCAGATAAACCAGCAATCGAAGCTGGCGCAACACTTAACGGAAAAATCTTGTCAGTAAAAAAGAATGAAATTCTAATTGACCTAGGCGCTTATGGTGTTGGTCTAGTACCACGCCGCGAAATTGGTTTTGGCAAAAAATATGAAGTGGGTGAAGAAGTTGCCGCATCTGTAGTTGAGCCAGAATTAATTAACGGCGATGTTTTACTGTCATTACGCAAGGCAGCCAAAGAGCGCGGTTGGGACGAAATCCAAAAGGTAGTCGAAGACGGAAAATCAATCGAAGTCATTCCTTATGATGCTAACCGCGGTGGACTATTGATCGAATTCGAGGGCGTGCGCGGCTTTATGCCCGTGTCACAACTTAGTACCGAGCACTATCCCCGCACTAGCGATAAAGATGAAATTCTACGGCGCCTCAAAACTCTGGTCGGCAACCCTATGATGGCGCAAATTTTAGACGCTGATCAAAAAGGCAATAAATTAATTTTTAGTGAAAAAGAAGCCGTAAAAGATGGCCTAAGCGATAAGCTTACCAGCCTAAAAATAGGTGATATTGTTAGTGGAAATATTACTGGCATCGTTGACTTTGGTGCCTTTGTTAATGTTGATGGCATAGAAGGACTAGTCCATATCAGCGAAATTAGCTGGGAGCGTGTTAATAAAGTGTCTGACAAATTAAAAGTCGGCGAAAATGTTAAAGCAAAAATTATAAGTATCGACAAAGATCGCCTAAGTCTATCAATCAAGCAAACTACGCCCGATCCTTGGGCTAGTGAAGCTGTCAAATTTAAAGTAGGTGATAAAGTTGAGGGTACCGTTACACGCATAACACCATTTGGTGCCTTCGTGCAAATTAGCCCTAGCGTAGAAGCTTTGGCGCACATTAGTGAATTGGGTGAAAATGTTAATCCTGAAAAAATTTTTGAGCAAAACGAAAAGCGTCAATTTACTGTACTAGAAGTTGATATTGAGAATCGCAAGATTCGTCTTGGCTATAAACAATGATTACACTAATTAAATAGGCGCGCTTATCAGCCTTGCGCGCGTCAGAAAAGGAGAGCGGCATGGCAGATAAAAAGACTATTGAAATACCCGGCATGGTAACCGTGGGTGAATTGGCGGATCAGTTAGATCTGCCCATATCAAAGTTGGTAGGTGAGTTATTTCGCAATGGAATTGTAGCTACAGTTAATCAACGCATCGATTTTGAAACAGCCGAAATTATTATCGACGAGCTTAATCTTGATGTTGACTTAGTATTGAAAGCTAATACGGACACTACCCATCAACCGATAGAGATAAAATTATCAAAAAACGCTAAGCCCAGACCACCAATTGTCGCGGTCATGGGCCATGTTGATCACGGAAAGACAACTTTACTTGACTATATATTAAGGATGCAAAAAGTTGAATCTGAGGCGGGTGGAATCACTCAGCATATTGCAGCCTACCAAACCAAGCATCAGGAGCGTACAATTACACTTTTAGATACGCCTGGACACGAGGCCTTTGCTGCCCTTAGACAGCATGGCGCCACCTTAACTGATGTTGTGGTGATTGTAGTTGCGGCTGATGATGGCGTTAAACCACAAACAGTTGAAGCTATTAAGTTTGCGCGAACCGCTAACGCAAAAATTGTGGTGGCTATTAATAAAATGGATAAGGAGACTGCTAATCCCAATTTAGTGCGCACTCAATTAGCTAGCGAATTTAACTTAAACCCAGAAGAGTGGGGCGGCGATACGGTTATGGTCGAAATAAGCGCAAAGACCGGTAAAAATATTGATAAATTACTCGACATGATTCTGTTAGTGGCTGACATGGAAGAACTGAAAGCAGACTACAACGTACCAGCCGAGGGCCTTATTATTGAATCTAACCTAGAAAAAGGTCGTGGTGCGGTTGTGCGTTTATTAGTCGAAAACGGCACGCTCAATAAGGGCGATTTTATTGTGGCTGGCAACACATGGGGTAAAGTGCGTACGCTAGAAGATTGGCGTGGTAAAACTATTAAACTAGCTGGGCCAAGCACACCCGTGACCATAACAGGATTTCGCGAGGTACCACCCTTTGGCCAACGCATCGAAGAAGTTAAGAATGAACGTGAAGCTAAAGCTTTGGCTTCTAAGCATTATGACGAAGAAATCCGCTCCACTGCTAACGCCAATATTACTGGCACCGACCTATTGAAAATGATGAACAAAGAAACTGAGCAACAAGTAGCCTCTTTTATAGTAAAGGCTGATGTGCAAGGCTCTTTAACTTCCGTAATTGATGCATTAAAACTGCTCGAGACTAATGAAGTGGCTGTTAAAATAGTTGCTAGTGGCGTTGGCGATATTACTGAGGGCGATATTAGGGTGGCTGCTAGTTCAGGCGCTATCATTTATAGTTTTGATGTCAACTTACCTGCACAGGTCAAGCAGCTTGCTCAACGTAATAGTGTTGAAGTCAGATCATATCAAGTTATTTACGAGCTAATTGACGACGCTCGTAAAACAATGAGTCAACTTTTACCAGATGAAGTTATTGAGACTCCGCTAGGTAAATTGGAAATTAAGGGTATTTTTCGCACCACTAAAACTGATATCATTGCTGGTGGTCAAGTTAAGTCTGGCAAGATATTACCTGGTACTCAAGCCCGAATATGGCGTGGCAAGGGTAAAAAAGCTACTAGACTAGGTGAAGTTGAAATCGTATCGCTGCAAAAAGAGCGCAATGAAGCCAAAGAAGTATTTGAGGGCGATATGTGTGGTGTTGAGCTAAAGATTATTGGTGGCAAAATTAATTTAGAGCTAGGTGATAATATGGAAGTATTCCGCCGTGAACTTAAAAAGCGTAGTCTATAATTTTGTAGCTAAACAACATATAACAATAGACAGTTAATTTGCGTTTTTTGATTTTGGTTGTGCTGTACTTGACAAAGTATAGTGTTTGTGATAAAAATAGTAAACGTAATTATCCATTAAATGAGTGTGCAAAGGAGATTTATGGAAAAGAATAAAGCTAAAGGCGCCAATCTAAAGCCTAAATGCTCTAGTGAAGATCGCGAAGCGATGCGCCAATTAATTGATGGCGACAAATATCATCAAGGCTTAAAGCAACGCATGTCACATATGGCAGTTAATGATGTTATGACTGAAATATCAGCCTATAATTCAATGGCAGATGAATTAGGTCTAGACCATGTTCAACTTAGTGCTAAACCAGTAGTATCTAAAGCTAATAAAGCCGAGCAGTCCAAAAGCAAAACCAATAAAGATAGTGCCAAAAACTTAGAATCAGCTAAAGAAGAACCCGAAATTAGCCCCTCTCTAGTTGCTATGACTATCGGTTTAGTCGATAACGGTGTCGTTAGTATTGATTCAATCAAGAATGAGGCCGTCAAGAGTGCTGTTAAAGAGTACTATGGCAAAGACTCTAGTGAAGCTAAAGCTGATACTGAATCTAAATCGGTTGCACCAAAACGTGTATCTATTTTTAATAGTGAAGCTAATATCGATCAACCACTTACTAAATCTGAAGCTAAATCTAAGAGTCGCAAGATAAACTATGAAGACACCACTAAATCAACTTTGGATATGCCTAAAGTAGAAAGTGATGATAAAGAGAAGGACTCTAAAAAGAAGCACGGTTTTATTAAGAAGTTTATGGCTGTAGTGGCTGCCACAGCAGTAGTAGTAGGTAGTATCTTTGCAGTCAAAGGCTGCTCTAGCGATAACGAGAAAAACGCTCCTGCAAAAAGCGAAGTAACTACTAGTCAAACTGTTGAGAATGATAAATACTACCAAAAAGAAGCCGATGCTATCGGCATACCAAAGAGCGATGTCGAAATGCTTGCTGATTACTATGGTATACCAGCAGATAAAGTTGGTACAGCTGAAGCTGAACAGTATATGCGTGATAGCATGACAAAAGAAAACAACTTAGGTGAAAAGGCCTTCGCTAATGGCGATGCTGATCTAGCTAAAAAAGATCTTAAGTTCGCCGCCCACAACAACCCAATGGTACTAGCTCAGATCAGTAGCGCCCTAGAAGAAGACGGTACACCAGTTGCTGACGGTCTAGATGGTATGGAGCAGGGTTCAGTCTTAATGAATGAATCTCTAGCTAGCTATCGTAACGATCGCGCCAACTTCGAAGCTGACTACGCTAGCGCTAAAGCATATATCGATAGAGCTGAAATGAGCGCCCGAGAAGCAACTAGCGCTCCAGCTTATTCTGTAGCTGATCTAGAAAAGGATGGTGTAACCTTAACTATTACTAGCCCAAGCGAAAATAGTGGCGGTGACAATAAGTATATTTATGAGCTTAGCGATAAATTAACTGATATCGAGCTAAAAGATGAATGCGGTTTCCAATTAAACCTACCAAAAAGCTACTACAAGACTGCTACTCCAAGTAGTACTCCAAGTCACAATACTACCACTCCACCGAGCACTCCACCTACCACTCCACCAAATACTCCACCTACACCACCTAGCGTTCCACCGCTAACACCTAAGGATCCTAGTGCTAACGATATCCAACAAAATGATGCCCACAACTTTAACGATAATGCCAAGGCTACCTTAACTCCACAGGTTAAAGAAAATGGCATTCCTAAGGCTGATGACAAAGCCGGCAATATTAACGGGTTACAGCCAACTAAACCAGAATTTCAAAACTGGTAATAAATAGATAAGCGCTATTGACAAAGTATTGCAGTTGTGTTAAAATCATAAACATAATTTGTTAAGAGTAGAACAAGAGGAAGTGAAGAGATGAATCAATTATCTAATATTAAAAAGGTGCTGCAATATGTACCGAAACGCACAGCCATCACTTTTGGTGCTATAGCTGCCGTTCTAATCCCAATTGGCCTTTACGCCTGGGGACCCAGCCGCACAACGTTCACCATAGAAAAGCCGTCCGATCATATCGCTTTTAATGCGATTACCAACAACCCAGATGTTGGCGATGAGCGAAACTTTCTACGTGTACGTGAAGTCGGCCAAAAAGACTGGACTGACACAGTTAATCTAGAGCAGGGTAAAACCTATGAGGCTCGCATGTATGTGCATAACAATGCAGCCGCCAATCTTAATCTAGAAGCTAACAATGTTCGTGCAGTTATCAATATGCCAATAAAAGCTGAAACTTTTAAAACCGCTTTTGAAGTTAATGGCTTGCTATCGGCTGACAATGCTAACCCAACTGAAGTTTGGGACAATATTGTCCTAAAAAGTGACAAAGAGTTCCACGTTAAAGTAGTTAGCTCTAAGTACTACAACAATATTAAAACTGAAAAAAGCACTGGGTTTGATCTAGGAAATAGCTTATTCAGTAAAGAGGGTGCCTTGCTTGGCTATGAGCAAATGAATGGCAAAATCAAGGGTTGCCTAAAATACTCTGGCTATGTTTTAGTAAAATTCACACCCGAATTTAAGGAAGAAGCAAAGCCTAGCTACGACGTCATTAAGACTGTTGACAAGAAAGAAGCTAAAGCTGGCGATAC
>CAMXZF010000005.1 GCA_947253405.1 uncultured Candidatus Saccharibacteria bacterium
ATTCACCCCAGTAGCATTCTTGAACATGCCAATGAGTAGTTTCGGAGTCTTCGCCGCCACTTAATGTACCACTAATCGTCAAAATACCGTCAGCAATGCTTACGTCAAGATCTTCTTTATTAACGCCGGCCGTACGGGCTTTAATAATTAGATGATCGGTAGTTTCATAAACATCAACTGCTAATTGACCAGGCATGTTGTCGTCGTACTCATCCTCTGCTTTTGCTGAATTATTAGGTACTGTAGTTTCAGCCTGATTGTTAGCTGGTTTTTTTGCTGGTTGCTTAGGTTCCTGCTCGCTATCGTTGCCGAACAAAGCGTTTACTAAATCATCATCCATGCCGTTCATCAGCAAATCGTCATCTTGCTGTCTCGCCATTTTCCTCCTTACACTCGCACATTATTAGCGTTTATGTAATAATTATAGCTAAATGGCAATAGCTATGCAAACACTTATATTAATTTAGATGTATAAAATACAATGAATAATTGGATTGATAGCCTGCTCGGACTGTTTTCACCCCATATATGCAAAGATTGTTCTAGGCCAGGTAAAACTCTATGCTCGCGTTGTACTTTTGACATTTTGCAGCAAAAAGAGCACTTTTGCGCCCTCTGTTACTCGCCTACTAAAACAACTTTTCTTTGCCATAAATGTAAGACTAAAAGATCAACACCATTTTTGGATATCTATAGCCTTGGTGTTAGACGAAGCGTTTTAAAGCGCCTAGTTGGTGACTATAAATTCAATAGTGAATATCAGTCAGCTCAAATAATTGCTGGCCTAATACACAATCATTTGAATTCAATTTCTAGTGACACAGTCATAACATTTATACCAACTATTAATAACCATATTCGCCAACGCGGTTTTGACCATATGGCGTTAGTAGCTAAAATTTTTGCTAAGAAACGGGGTTTAAAAGTGGCCAACTTACTGGTGCGCACCGATAATGTGGTTCAGCATAAATTAAATTTAAAAAGTCGAAAAAAAGCTCCAGAAAAATCTATAGCAATAAATAAAAAGATTAAACATTTTCCCGAAAAAGTACTGTTAATTGATGATATTTGGACTACAGGATCGACCATGCTGACAGCAGGTAGATTGCTAAAAGAGCATAAAGTAAAGCAGCTTTTTGCTTTAGCTGTCATAATTCAACCAAGCAAAGATTTTAAAAAATAACATCACCTCAATAACAATTTGACAATTACAGTAGTTTTAGTTAAATTATTTAGTGTTAAATATTTAAATTTTAGTTAGTCTTAGGATTACTAAATAAAAGGAGTTATATGCCAATAATAAAATCCGCGATCAAGCAGATGAAGCAGGATCGCCGTCGTTATGCGCAAAACTTGCGCACTAAGCGCGCTATGCGTACTGCTATTAATAAATTTAAGAGTGAACCCACTTTTGATAATCTACGTGAGGCACAAAGCAAAATTGACACTGCCGCTAAAAAGAACGTATTAAGCAAGCAGGCCGCCGCTCGTCGTCTACGCCATTTAGTAGCAATAGCTAAGGCTAGTGGTGTTAAAGTTGAAAAAGTAAAAAAGACTGGCACAAAGGCTGAACCTAAGGCCACCACGACAAAAAAGGCTGCCGCCACAAAGAAAACTACCGTAGCAAAAAAAGAGGCAACGCCAAAAGCTCCCGCCAAAAAATCTACCACGAAATCAAAAAAATAGGTTTATCTTAGTATTTAAGATTAGCGATTTCATCAATTAATCCCCCAATTAATAGCCAAGCAGAATTAATTGGGGAAATTTTTAGTTTGACATCAGCATCACTAAATAATTTATTAATTTTGCGCAGTTGTGCTAATTTGTCACTCCCCAAGTGATGTACTAGCTGTTTAGACTGACTGAGTTGATAAGGGTTAACTTGTTTTTTTGCTTTACTGCCTAGGGCGGCTACAGTTAAGGCGTAGCCTTGTGATACCAGCAAGGCAAAAAAATGCATCGGATCTTCTCCTGACGCAACAACAAGCTTCAGTTCGTTTCTAGCTTCTTTGATTAGTCCTTTAATGGCTAGATTAAATATGTTAAAAACGTTTGTAGCTAAATTAGGCTCAATTAAATTAGTGATATCAGATTGATCTATCGTTCTTTTTAATAACGATAATTTATCTAATTCAAGATTGATTCTAGCTAATTGCTCTGGATCACCGGCAGTTCGTGCGATCAATTCATCTTTAGCTTGTTTAGTTAGACTAATTTTGCGTTTTTGCAGGATTTCGTCTAGTAGTTGACTGATTTCATAGCTTTTTGGATTGTTAAATTTTTTTATTAAAGCTACTTCTTTTAGTTTATTAAATAGTTTAGTGCGCTCTAATCCCCTTATAGCGTTAGTGTCGCTAGTTTGATTGACCAATACAAGTGTAGTGTCAGGATCTATACTGTAGATATTATTAACAATTTGCTCCCAAATAGATTTGTTAGCAAATATCCCTCTAATTAAGATTAAACGCTTTTTACTAAACAAACTGAGTGTTGTTATTTGCGGAATCAAGTTTTTTGACTCTATGTCATCGGCATTCAAAAAAACAATCTCACCCGTTGGTTGTGCTAGCTTAAAATCATTAACTACACGGTTAGCCGCTTCGGAGATTTGGTAATTGTCTTCACCATAAAAGAGGTATAACATCGCTACTATTGTACTATGGTTAATTAAGCTTTTGACAACTAGGACATAGATGTGTACCACGTCCAGCCACCCGAATTTTTATAATTACTGCACCGCAGCGTGCACACACTTTTCCTTCCCGCCTAAAAACTTTAGCAAACTTATCTAGATAGTTGCCTTTACTGCCGTCAGCTTTAATATAGTTTTTCATAGTAGATCCACCAGCTTTAATAGAGTCGGTCATAGTAGACTGAATAGCCCTTAATAAGTTCGTTAAGTCTTTTTTACTAACATTTTTAACTTTAGTTTCGGGGTGAATTTTTGCTTGCCAAAGGCTCTCGTCAGCATAAATGTTACCTACACCAGCAATAACGCTTTGATTTAAAATAGCGCTTTTAATGCTTGTGTTGGGATGACGCTTGAGGTTTTTTAAAAAACGATCCAATGGGTTGCCTTCTAATGGTTCAGGGCCAAGTTTTTCAATAAATGGCTCTTCGTGAAGTTTAGCGGTTTTTGTTAGTTTTATCCAACCAAAGCGACGCTGATCATTAAAAAATAGTTTAGAGTCATCACTAAAAGTAAATTCTACTCGAGTAGATCTATCTGGTAGTTTTAATAAAAAAGAGTCATTAGGATGGCCCCCACCCCAGCTAGTTTCTCCGCGGTAAACTAGCTGGCCAGTCATTTTTAGGTGGATCAATAAAGAGTATCCGCTTGTTAGATCAATAATTAATAGTTTAGCGCGTCGTCTGACGGACTTTACTTTGGCGTTAACAACAATATTATTAATAGCGTTGGCGTCAATTAGTAGAGATTTGTCGCTAAGAGTTTTTACTTGCTTAATTGATTTGCCAATAATTAGTTTAGCTAGACCACGACGAACAGTTTCAACTTCAGGTAGTTCGGGCATTATTTTGCTAAATCTTTAATAATATCGTCTAGTTCATCGGCTTGCTTTTTTTCTTCAATACGCTTTTTGCCTTGCTTGGTTTTATCTAAAGCCAATTGGTTAATTAAGGCAATTTCAACATACTTAGATAAAGTCTCGCCAGTGTCGATGATGTGTTTTTTTACTGTTTTTCGTAATTCGTCTGGTAAATAGACCGTAGTCTTTATTCCCTTCATGTTGGGAATTTTACCACCGTTAACCTCTTGACGTCAAGCCTGCAACATAAACAACCCCTCGTTTAGCCGAGAGGTTGTTTATGGCAATGTAATGTAGCCTTAACTATTTACGTAAGCCTAGAGTTTCTAGAACCTTTTTATACTGTGGATAGTCGTTTTTTTCTAGGTTACGTAGTAATTTCTTGCGCTTACCAACTAACTGAATTAAGCCTCGTCTAGCCATAAAGTCATGCTTGTTTTCCTTTAGGTGCTCGGTAATTTCTTTGATTCGACTAGTGAATATAGAAATTTGAGCCGAAGCTGAGCCAACGTCGCTATCATGCAGGTTAGTTTTCTTAATAGCCTTTAACTTATCTTCTTTTGTAATCATCGGTTAATAGCTTAACAGATAGATCAAATATTTACAATAGGGGTACAAGGTAGTTTGGTGCTATCGGTTTTTATAATATGGTTAGTTTAGATTTTCTAGGGATGACAGTAGTTGATTTTTATGGCTTATTCTATCTGATAAGACCCTTTTTGTTTCTGCTACCAAGTTCTTTGGCGCCCTTTCGGTGTAGCCTTTGTTGTTTAGGCGTTTTTCTAAGTTAGATATCTCTTTTTCAATACTTGTAAGTTTGTCGTTTAGGTGTTTCTTGTATGATTTTAGCTCATCTTCATTTAAGTCTAAGTAAGCAGCAAAATCGTTGCTTGCCAGCCTTAACCCCTGCCCTGTCCCTATTTTTATAGTGTCGAGTTTGGCTAATTTTTTAATTAAATCATTCTGTTCGGCCGTTAATTCGTTTTGGCAAATTAAGCGATATTTTTTATTAGGCAGCTGGCTTGTGGCGTTTCGAATTGTGCGCACTAGTTGAATTATTTGCTCAAATTGACTAGCTTTAGCTTGGTCAAAAACAATTTTGTCGGGATAGTTTTGTTTTATTAATAAATCGTCATCAGGGCGCAAGCTAGTCCAAATAGTTTCAGTCACAAAAGGTGCAAATGGATGTGCTAGGCGCAGAGCTATATTTAAAACATGACGCATAAAGGCGGGGTCACCGTTGATCTTGCTGGCTTCAATATACCAATCTGCCAAGTCGTCCCAAATTACATGGTAGATTGTGTCAATACATTCAGCAAACCGATAATGTTTAATATTGCTCTCTAGGGCCATTCTCGCGCCCTCTAAGCGGCTTAATATCCAATGATCACTAATTGTAACAGGTTGCGCCTTATCGCCCGCTAAGGCGCTTACACGGGCTTTGTCGGCCATGTTTTCAATAAAGCGAGCGATATTCCAAAGTTTATTACAGAAATTACGCCCAGCGATTACCGACGCCTCCGAAAAAGCTTGTGATTGGCCGGCTGATCGATTCATTACTATACCAATACGTAAAGCGTCACTGCCGTACTTATCAATAATTTCCATGGGGTTCACTACGTTGCCCTTACTTTTGCTCATTTTTTGACCATGGCCATCTAAAATTAAGCCATGCAAAAAAACGTCTTTAAAGGGCACCTTATCTGTAACGTATAGGCCTAGCATAACCATACGCGCTACCCATGCACGCAAAATATCTACGCCTGTTTCCATAACGGCATTAGGATAAAAGCGACTCAATCGACCCTGATTTAGGTAATCAGTCGCAATAAATGGCCACTGTCCACTACTAAACCAAGTATCAAAAGTGTCTTCATCACGGACGTAAATTTTGCCATCAATTGAAAGGGTTGTTTTATCGACGGCAGTATTAAAAATCCAGTCACTATCATCATCAACGTTATGAAAAGCGGGTATTGGAATCCCCCAGGGAATTTGTCGACTAATGTTCCAGTCGCGCAACTCATCGTAGTAGCGCGCTAGCTCCCTACCCTTGCCAAAGGGTACAAAGTTAATTTTATTAGACTCAATGGCTTTTTTAGCTCGTTGCGCTAAGGGTTGAACTTTTATAAACCACTGCTTCATTAATAGGGGCTGAATAGTGCTGTCGCACTTATAGCAATGTGGCACTTGATGGTTAAAATCTTCAATTTTGCGCAGAACTCCGAGTTTTTCGAGCTCATTAACGATTTGTTGACGGGCTTTTTCAGCTTTTAGGCCACGATAAGCTTTGGGTGTATTATCAGTTATTTTGCCATCTTTACCAATAACACTGATTGGTTTTAGGTGGTGGCGCTCCCCAATTTCGAAATCTAGCGGGTCATGTGCAGGAGTTATCTTAACAGCACCAGTACCAAAACCAAGCTCTACCCCGTCATCAGCGACAACGGGAATCTGACGCCCAACAATCGGTAGAGTTAATTTTTTACCAATTAAATTTTTATATTTTTTGTCATCCGGGTGTACAGCTACAGCCACATCACCCAACATAGTTTCTGGTCGAGTGGTAGCCACCACTATTTCGCCTACCCCGTCCGCTAGTGGATAGGCAATGTGCCACAAGTGTGACTTTTCCTCTTTAAACTCAATTTCAATATCAGCAAAAGAGGTGCGATGTTTTGGGCAGTAGTTAACAATTCTTTCACCTCGATAAATTAGGTTATCGTCCCAAAGCTTCTTAAAAGTACTGTAAACAGTATTGATAACTTTTTTATCAAGTGTAAATACAAGTGATGACCAGTCACAGCTAGCACCAAGGGCGCGCAATTGCAGCTCCATATTACCCCGATTACTCTCTACAAAATCCCAGGTCATTTGGTAGAGCTCTTCCCTGTTAAAGTCAAAACGGGACAAGCCTTTTTTGGCTAAGGCGCGCTCAAATACTACCCAAGTTTCAAATCCAGCATGATCTGCCCCTGGTATCCAAACAGTATCTTTTCCTTGCATTCGATAATAACGCACAAGGATATCTTCAATCGGAATCATATAGGCGTGGCCAACGTGTAGGTTGCCGTTAGCATTTGGCGGTGGCATGACAATTGCATATGGGTCGCCCTGCCCTGTTGGCGCAAAAGCATGGCTATTCTCCCAAAGAGCATAAACATTAGGTTCGTATTCAGACGGCTGATAGGCTTTAGCTAGATTCATTGTTATTATTTTCCTGTGAAATTATTGGTAGTAATTTGTCTTTATCATTATAACACTGAAAAGGGGTGGGGCGTGATAATCCTATTAACCTCTTTGCTACCTCTGTAAAATTAGTTATTAACAGCTGAGCTGTTTTTAGGCTTAGCGACCACTAATTTTTAGTAGTAGTCGATAAAGTTTATATCTTAATGGACGGATAGGTAATTCCCAAGTGCCAACTCGATCAACTCGACTACCACCATAAGAGAGCTTAAATTTGGTGAATCCTTGCCAAGATTTCCATCTAGGGTTGCCGTCATCTTTAGCTGGGGCAACACCAAACCAATCAAACCATTTGCAGCCCATATTATGAGCTTCTTTTAGAGCGTATAGGCCTAGTCCAACAGCGGGGGAGTATTTGCGATATTCAGATAAATTGGCGGCGTGGGCGTAGCTCATAGTTTGGCTATCTTTATAAAATATTATAGAGGCAATTTTTTTACCATTAAGTTCAGCAAACATTAAACCAGCATCTTTAGTGGGGAAGAGTAGTTTAGCTAGATTTTGAAAATAAGTGTCACTATGGGGCTTCATGCCGGTGCGCTTGCTGACATCATGAATCATGTCGATAAAAAATTTTATATCTGATGGCTTATAGCTAGTGCAATAAGTTATGCCCGATTTTGTGCATTTTCTAGCGTAGCGCCTAGCGGTTTGCGATAAAGTGGCCTCAATTTTTTCGGGGCTTATGGACACATCGTTAACAACCGTATGCGGTGGCTGTTCATCACGATGTGCCGGTTTTAACCCCATCTCCAATAAGTCTTTGCTAGTTATATTGGGGCTAGTGGGCTCTATTCGTACGAAGTCTAATTTTCGTTTTTCAGCAGCTTGTTTTAATTCTAAAAGGGCCTCTTTAAGGCTCGCCGGACTATCTACAATTGGCCCAAAAGGGCAGTATAGCCGGTTAGAAAATTGACCACGCTCCACTATAGCCATAAAGCGGTAGTCTTGATGGTTTTTTTGAATAGTCTCATGTGAAATTTTAGACTGAAACTCAGCCCATGCTTGACTTTGCAAAAAGTTAGTTTTAGTCAGTAAATTTTTAGAAACTACTTGCTTATCTTTCAATTTATTACCCCTATCAGTCACTTTTGGTTGTTTATATTTTAACATGCCACAATAGCTCGACAGTTAATCGTCACTATCATCTTAATGTTATGATAGTTATATTGATGGAGCAGTTAGGTAAAAAAACTTTAGTCTTAATTGACGGTAAATCGGTGTTTTATCGAGGCTACTATGCTATGCCACACCTATCTACACAGGACGGCACTCCTACTGGTGGAGTTTATGGCTTTGCTACCTTAGCAATAGAGTTAATAAATCGTATTAAACCGGATTATGTTGCTGTAGCCTGGGACAAAGCCGGCACTAATATCCGTCGTCGCCGAAAAATTTACGCTGACTATAAAGCTAATCGCCACAAAGCTCCAGAAGATTTTTATCTACAAATTCCACTCTTAAAAGAACTTTTAAAGGCTTTGAATTGGCCTTTATACGAAATTGATGATTATGAGGCCGATGACATTATTGGCACGTTGTCGAAGCAGGCTAGTCAGCAAAATATTCATACCATAATGATTTCGTCTGATCTAGATATGCTTCAACTAGTTGATCATGATGTTGAGCTATATGCCATGAAGCGAGGTTTAGCTAATTTAGAAAAGTTTGATATCAAAGCTTTTAAAAGCAAGTACACCATAGATGTCAATCAGTTTTTAGATTTAAAAAGCTTAAAGGGCGATGCCAGCGACAATATTCCAGGTGTTCCAGGGGTGGGGGAGAAGACGGCGCAGAAACTATTAAAAGACTTCAACAACCTAGATAATATTTTTGCTAATCTAGCATCGATTAAGCCAGATAGTTTGCGCGAAAAATTAGAAAAAGGTAAGCAAAGTGCCTATATGTCTAAAGAGCTCGCTACGATTTGGTGTGATGCACCCATAAAAATAGACTTAGACTCTATGGCGATCGATCATTTTGATAGTGTCAATTTAAGAAAAACATTAATTAAATTAGAGTTTAACTCATTACTAAAGCGCCTGCCAAAAGTTATGCAAATAACGCCAACCAATTCATTGGGTTCTAATTTAGATATAGATAAATCTGATAGTAAAATCATTAAACTAGATGACCAGGCTAAAGAAAAGCTGGCAAAAGCAGAGGCTATTTTTGTCGCCATTATAGATGATGGTTTGCTACTTGGTCTTACTAAGGGTAGTTATTATAAAGTCAGTTACAAATTAGCTAGTCAGATAATATCTGGTCGACCAGTCATTTGTTATAATCACAAAGATCTAGCTAGACAGTTTTTGGCGCACAATATGGCGGTTAATTGGTTAGTAGAGTTTGATAATAAGCATGCCAGTTTTATGATGAATCCATTAGTTAAGACGCTTAGCTTAAAAGATTATGTTTTGCGGCAAAAAACTGCGGTCTGCGATCTTGACTTAATGGATGCAACTTTCGATACCTACTATGATTTCAAAACAAAATTAGAATCAGATAAAAAGCTAGACCATCTAGCTAGAACAGTCGACTTTCCCCTGCAATTGGTGTTAGCAAAGATGGAGCATAGGGGAGTATTAGTTGATAAACAGGTGCTGACTGATTTGTCAGTCCAGCTAGAATCTGATATTTCAAAATTAAAGAGCCGAATTATTGATTTAGCAGGACATGACTTTAATATTTCTAGCCCTGACCAACTTTCCGAGGTGTTGTTTAATGAATTAAGTTTACCGCCTACAAAAAAGCGCAATAAAAGGGGTTTTTATTCGACTGGGCAAAAAGAGCTTAATAAGTTGCGTCATCTACACCCGATTATTAGTTTAATAGAGGATTATCGGGCGTTAGTTAAGCTAAAGTCAACTTACACAGAGTCGCTATCAAAGGCAATTGAACCTGATGGTCGTATACGTACGACTTTTAGTCAAGATATTACTGCCACTGGTAGGTTATCGTCATCTAATCCCAATTTACAAAATATTCCTACTCGCACCGAGCGGGGCAGGTTAATTAAGCGAGCTTTTACGGCAAAGCCAGGCAAGGTGTTGATTAGTGCTGACTATTCTCAGTTTGAGTTAAGGTTAGCGGCCGCTTTGGCTAGTGATAAAAATTTAATTAATCTTTTTAACAGTGATGACATAGACATACATACTGCAACAGCAGCTGAAGTGTATGGTGTTGATATGTCGGCAGTTAGTGATGACATGCGCCGACACGCAAAGGTAATTAATTTTGGTATTTTATATGGCATGAGTCCGCACGGTTTGGCGGATGCAACGGGAATGGATTTTCAAACAGCAAAGCATTTTATTGCCGATTATTTTAAACTTAGAGCACCAATTAAACACTACTTAGACAGTGTTTTAGATCAGGCGAAAGCTTTGGGTTATGTCGAAACACTATTTGGTCGCAAGCGACCTACGCCAGATATAAAATCGAGCAACTACCTTATTAGAGAGGGGGCGAAGCGTGCTGCCATGAACATGCCCATTCAGGGTACAGAGGCCGATCTGATGAAGATGGCTATGCTTAGGATTGAAAAAGAGGTGGGTGGCGCTAATCAGATTATGCAGATACATGACAGTATAATTTTAGAGTGTGAGCCTAGTTTAATAGAGCAAGTTAGTGATCAGACTAAATCTATTATGGAAAATATTTATCCCGCACTGGGTGTAAAATTAAAAGTCGAAATAACATCTGGGTCTAGCTGGGTTGATTTTTAGTGCTTAGTTAGTTAGGTTGATTATCAAAAAATCATAGACCATAAATATAAAAACTGCTATACTAAGCATATGCAAGATAACGAAGATTCAAACTATCAAGAATCAAATCAGCAAACATCTAGTCAAATTAACGAGAATGATTTGGCGCCAGCAGGTGGAGTGGGCGAAGGCATAGTGAATGAATCTACACCAATTAAGTGGAGCTCTAGTCAATCTGTAACACATCAGCGTAGCAAAAAGTGGCACATCACTACAGCCCTAGTTTGCGTGGGTATAATCTTGATAGTGGTGCTTTTAAAGTTGGTTGGATTTTTCGATTGGATGTCAGCTATTACGACATCTTTATTAGTAATTGTGGCTTACTCGGCCATTATGGTGTCATCGCGCCAACCCAGTCAGGTGGTAGATTATGAACTTAGCGATGATGGCTTAACGATTAATGGTAAATTACACCAGTTTAGCCAATTTAGGGCTTTTGGTGTACATCAAGTTGGCGGCTTATGGCAGCTAGTTCTAATACCGACAAAGCGCTTAGGAGCGGAAGTTAATATCTTTATAAACGAAGATCAAGGCGAACAAATCGTTGATATGTTTGGTTCGCGTCTACCTATCCAAGAAGTTCAGGAAAGTTTAGTTGATAAAATTATTAAAAAGCTTAAGCTCTAGTTAGCTTTATAGATAATTCATTAACCTTTAGTCGTAGTTATTTGATAATATATTAGCTAAGGAGGGGTGCAGGAGTGGTTGAACTGGTCGCTCTCGAAAAGCGATAAGGCTTTTAGTCTTCGAGGGTTCGAATCCCTCTCCCTCCGCCACATTGAAATGATTTTTTAACAATTATGCTAGAATAGAGGGCGTGAATTTAGAAAAATTAGATGCCAGCGTTACTGACGCCCCTTATCAGACAGATGACTCTGACTTAATAGATTTAGAGAAAAACTATAGTCAATTTGAAGACAAATTAAAGCTTAATCTTGAAAATATAGAAAAAATTTTTCGTGGATATCAATCTTATTCTTACGATGTAGATAAAATTGGCCATGACCCTTATGTTTTGATAGCTATCATGAGCGCCATTAAGCCAAAGTTTAAGCTAGACGATAAAGAGGTTGTAGAAACTTTAGCCTGGCTAAAGAAACCCAGGCGGCACTATACTTTGACTCTACAAGAGGTTAATGATGCTAACGAAATTATAAATCAAGCGGTTTATGATAATATTACCAGTTTATCTGATCTTAATTTATCTCCCACTAACGACCGTAAGCAGCTTAAATTAAAAGTAACCCTAGTTAATTACGGTCTAAATTGTGTGATCGATAGTCTTTTAACTTATGATCAAACTTGTAATTATGCTGCTTATTTGCGTAGTCATGGTAATCGACCCGACTTATTTCCAAAATCAAAATACCCTAACGCCACGGAATTACCGCAACCTAACAAATATAAAGTTTCCGAAGATTTATTAGCTAAATATCCGCATTTAGCTAGATTGTTGCCAGTAGCAGAGAAATTTTTAGGTTATCCTTATGTTTGGTCGGGCTATCAGCCCGAGACTTCCTTTGATTGTTCTGGCTTTATCGAATACTGTATGAACGAAGTTGGTTGGAATATCGAGCGCGTAACAGTTCAGGGTCTTTATGAATACTGTCAGCCTATCAAAGACTCTGATGCTAGGCCAGGGGACTTGGTATTTTTCACTGGTACATTTCGCGCTAATCGTATGACCCATGTCGGTATTTATGTGGGCGATAGTACTATGCTCCACTGTACTGCACCTTGCGTTAAGTATTCGCACTTTTCGGATCAGCGCGTGCATAGTGACGAACGCTGGTCGGCCAATTTAGCTGGTTTTGCTAGACTGCCGTAACGCCTGTTAGGCATTGACTAAAAATCTTTATTGTAGTTTAATAAGTCTTATTAAATATTATAAAGAGGTGATATGTTTAATAGGCTAAATTCAAATAATAATATCGAGACTAATCGTAATCACAGCACAAAAGAAAAAGTCGCTAGCACGATAGCTGCAGTTGCTTTAGCTTGTGGTTGCGCTGTTGGGCTGAGTGGCTGTAACGATAAAAACAATAATGAGGCTAAAAGTCCCGAACCGTCTGTGTCGGAAACTACAACGACTAAAAGTGAAAACGATTTTGATAGCGAGATAGATGACGCTGGCTTAAACTTTAAAACAATTCATAGCGACATATTAGATATGGATATAACTATACCTGAGCAGGCTAAATTGGTTTATAAAGCATCGGATGACTTGTTGGGTATGGAAGGCAAAAATAACAGTGAAGACTACTTGTGGCAAATGGGAGATGTTTATTATCAAGCTACTGTGACCAGAACTATAGCTGAAAAATGCCCTTCAGCGAACTCCGTTTTGTATAGTGATATCTTAGAGGGGCAAGATTCTAATCCAGATAATTTTTATAAGCTAGGCGATAATTTAGGTGATACGGCACTGTTTTTCTATTCTGACTGGAGTGCCGTTACTGGCAAGATAAATAGCAACGATTGTGCCGTTTACGGTGAAGTTCGCGCTGGAGAAGAATTGCTAGATCTTGGTTTGGGGGGTGAAGCTGTTTTTGTGGATGGCAGTTATTATGACACTAATGGAATTGATGATACGAAACGACAGACTATAAGGCCTATTGTTAGGTCAGTTGCTAAACATTTGATGCAGTCAGTTGATGCTACTAGCTAAAGCATTAGCTTTATATATAATATTAGTTGTGTTAAAATAATAGCTATATTTATAAATATAGCTATTATTTTTATATTTTAAGCTAACGTAAATGGACGAAAAAAATAAAGGTCAAAAAAATTATCAAGACTTAACCAGTATGGATAATTTAGCTGGTAATTCATCTGATGATAATTATAACGATGGTTACGCCGATAACTATTCTGACCCTTATGATCAAATGGGCGAAACAGATTATTCTAGTCCTAGTGATGCGGGTGGGTTTGGTGATAGCGCTAAAAATGCTGCTGATTCTACCAAAGATAAATTAAAAAACCTTGAAGATGGCGTTAAAAAAGGCGGCAAATTAACTGGCAAAAAAGATCTAGCTAGTAAAGAAAGTTTATCTGCGGGCCAGAAACTCCTACCAACAAAGTCTAAAAACCCGCTTAATTTAAAGGCGCAAATTAAAAAGAAGGTTATTGTCTGGACCATTACAGTAGCTACCGGCGGTATTGCCGGTGTAGGCCTCGGCTCTGTCTTTGGCGGTGCTACTATGCTACAGGCCATGTCAGCCAAAATAGCTAATGGAATTATAAATGTACAGCAGCATATTATGACCGATTTTTCCTTCAAGACATATAGGGGAATGCTTAGTGGTAAAAAAGCTTGCACAGGTGCCACCTGTAAGTTCCATTCCATGAGCGAGCGTCAGGTTAAAAAGTTGAATAAACACGGCTTTAAAATTTTAGATGATGCCGGTAAAGAAATTAAACCCGGTAGCGGCAGGGTTAGTCCTAGCAAGATCCAGGTACCTGATGATTTAGTCGAAAAAGGCGTGCCCAAGCATTTAACAGCTGATAATATCATCAGCAATATGAATGACCATGCCGCCCTTAGAAAAGGTATGCGTCATGCTTATCATCCTAGGTTTGCCGGCCTAAGCGATAAAGTGTTTATGAAAACTTTATCGAAAGCAAAGGCTAGTAAAAAGTTAAAGCCATTTAAAAAGGGTGCGACGGCTGAAGAGCGCGATAAGGCCTTTATTGACCAAGCTAATGGAAAAACCAGTGGCAGCGAGGGTTCAGAACCTAAATATAAGGTTGACGAGATTGATGATGGTAGTGGCAGTGGCAATAAAAAGAAAGCGCTTGTTGATGAGAACGGAAAGGAAATCACGCAACTTCCCGACAAGACCAAGGTGGATCCTAATAACCCAGAAGAGTCTTTAAAAAAGTGGAATGACAAGATGAAAAATTCGGCAGACTTGTCTGGTCAAGCTGACAAATCTGCTAAAAAAGTGGTAAACACTGCTTCGGACGGATTAAGGGGTAGTTATTTTAAAACGGCTATAAACTCTTTTTCTACACTTAATGGTATTACTGATAAATTTTGCGGTATGTTTAATGCGCTGCGGGCGTTTGATTACGGTGTAAAAGCTATCCGTGCTATACAATTAATCCAGGTGGGTTTAATGGTTCTAAGTGTGGCTGATTCAATTAAAGCGGGTAAGGCCGAGCCAGAGCAGGTGTCAGATATGGCTGGTCGATTAAATCAAACTTTAAAAAACAGTAAGGGTCAGTTAGTTCAGGGTACGGCTGGTGATTCGGCTGGTATGCATTACGCTATGCAGAATAGTCGCGAACCCTATACTGATTCGATAGAAAAATATATTGGTAGTGGTCAGATTGGTATTTGGGGGGCGGTGTTAACTGGTCTAGTTGCGTTTGCTGCAGAGTATAAGGTGGATTTGGTAGCAACGTGCAAATTTGTTAGAAGCCTGGCTTTTCAAGCAGTTGACCTAGCGATTTCTGTAGCAGCTATGGTTTTTAGTGGCGGAAGCGCTGGAGCTGCCATAAAAGTTGCATCTGGCGCTTTTGAGGCAGCTTCCAAGAAAATTTTTAGCAAGTATGTATTTTCTAAAGTTGCAAAGTCGGTAGGTAAAAGCCTTATTAAACCTATACTTCGGACTAAAACTCGAGTTTTACTAACCAAAGACCTTGGCTTTACCGCCGCTAAAAAGATGGCGCTAGAAAAGTATCCAAAAAGTACGGCGATGAGCGTGGCTGCTGGCTTAGCTGCAAACGTTGGCTTTGAAGCAATGATTGCCTATTTGCCGATGCTGCTAGCTGACATCACAAAGGGTAAAATTGCTGATGATGAAACGGTTGGGGAAGAGCTAGGTGATGCCGTTGCGGTTGGCTCTGATAAGATGATGCAAACTTCTTGTCAATACGGTTCTTGTGCACCTATTAGTGCCGATGAAGCAGTTGCTTATGCGCGAGAGACGAAAAAAACTCAGTTAGCCTATGCCGAGGAAGAGCGGGTTGATTCTGCTTGGTATGATGTTTCTAACCCCTATACGGTTTTAGGATCAGTCGCAGGTGATCTAGCGATTAATTATGGTGGTACCAATAATATTGGTCAATTTGTTTCAAAAACTATGGCGTTAGTAAATAGATCTTTTAGTAATTTATTATCTCCAACTAAATCATATGCCGAAGAGGCTAGCGCCTACGACTGTGGTGACCCAGATTATAAAGAAGTCGGAGTTGGCTGTGATTATTTAGGAATGCCAACTTATGGTTTAACTGAGACTTATGATATGGATTACACTGTTGATACTATGCACCAACTAAATTACATTGACGACGAAGGTGAAGCTGTGCCTGACTCTAGATATGCAAAGTTCCTTAACGCTTGCGTTGATAATGATAAATTACCCATAGGTACACAAGACTTAGAAAACGTTGAATGGGATAGCTCTGCCGGTGATCGCGGTAAGTATTGTGTCCAAGGCCAGCTTTTTGATGGTGAAGATGTCAACCTGTTTTATAACTACGGCGTATATAAACGCGTCCTAGATGGCATGGAACAAGAAGATAACGAGAGTAGCGATCCAGGGGATGAGTTAAACTGGAAGCAGTGTGATCCTAAGTGGAAAGATGCGCCGTTTGGTGACGGAAACGTTTGTCGCGCTGGCTGTGGTCCAACTTCTTTGGCAATGGCGATAACTAATTTAACTAAAAAAACAGCCCTGCCTCCAGATGTAGCTAAATGTGCTGGCGATCACGGTGGCCAGGAGCCAGGTGGAGGGTCTTATCATGATCTACCTAAAAAAGTGGCGGATAATTGTGGCTATGATATTAGAGTAGAGCCTGTTGATGTGAACGTATCCAGTTTTGAATCTGTGATATCAAAAGGAGGCATGGTTTGGATGTGCGGTAATGGTACGCATCCATTTTCTGCCGTAGGTCATTGTATAGTTCTTCGGGCAGTAAAGAATGGTAAATGGCTATTCTATGATTCATCACCATCTCAGGGCCATTCATCCACAAGGGAATACGATCCTCAATCGGTTCTTGTTCAAGTTGGATCTAAACCATCATCGGCGGTATATAAAAAATGATGAATAAAAAGCGTTTAACACTATTAGCTATAGCAGCATTTGTTTTACTATTCATTTCTGCATTTGCTATATTTAAAGTCGATGATCATAAAAGCAGAAATCTGAATTCCACCCCTAGTGATAAAACACTACGGCAAGGCAAAAATGACACAGTAGATGATTTTTCTGGTCAGAGCTTAATACCAACACAGGCTGTGCCTGAAAATGCAGAAGGACACACTTGCATAATTTTAGGTAAGACAAATTTACTTAAGGATAGTTTAGATATTAATGTCGATGCTATAATGGACATTTTTGAGGTAGTTCAAGATCATATGGAGCAGTGGAATTCAGCAAATCCTGACATGAAGTCTGATTATTTAGGTATATCAAAAAATATTCTTCGTAAATTTTATGATGACATCAATTACTATGAAGTGGATATACAATATAATCAAAAAAATGTTAAGAAAGGTGGTTTAAAAATAGATATTATTGATGGTAAGGTTACTGGTATTAAGATAGTCAATCCAAACGATACTGAGGATATTTTGCGTTAGCATTATTTTTCTTAAGTTATGGCCTAGTAACTTTATTCTATTGCTATATATTTAATTATTGAATTACTACATTCGTATATCTTTGAAATTTTAATATAAAAGTGTTAAGATATTGCATATATTACAAAAATAAAAACTATCTAATATAGAGATAAAATAAGTATGGATAATCAATCTGCAAAAAACAAATTAATAGAAAAAATTTCTGCCGCTAATAATATTTTATTGGCGGTATCACATAGTCCTAGCACGGATGAATTAACCGCAGCGCTAGCTCTTAGCTTAGCCCTTAATAAATTAGGTAAGCGGTCAGTAGCGGTTTTTAGTGGTCAAGTACCCAAAAGCCTAGCCTTTTTAAGTCCTGAAAGAACTTTTCAAACCAGCGCCGATAGTTTGCGTGACTTTATTATAAGTATAGACAAGGACAAGGCTGATCGTTTGCGCTGTAAGGTAGAAGGTGATTTTGTTCGGGTTTATATCACGCCATATCAAAATACATTAAACAAGGATGATCTACAATTTAGTACGGGTGACTTTAATGTCGAACTGGTTATTGCTATTGGCGTATCTAAAAAAGAAGAGCTCGACAATGCTATTGCTTCACATGGCAAGATTTTCCATAGCGCCACTATCAGCACCCTAAATCTTAATAAAATAGATGACACCTTAGGATCAATTAGCTGGTATGGTGACAATTTAACCTGCTATGCAGAAATGGTTAACGATTTGATTCGTACCCTAGATAACGGCAAGGGCCTAATTGATCAACCAGTGGCCACAGCCCTAATGAGTGGGGTAGTTGCTGCTACAAATCAGTTTAAGAATAGTTCAACAACGCCGGCGATTATGACTTTAGCGGCTAATTTAATGGCTAGCGGAGCTAATCAGCAATTTATTATCGAGCAATTATCAATCGATTCGCCAGCGGAATCTAGCGTAGCAGCAAAAGAGGATATTTCACAAAAGGTAGAGAGTTTAGAAAAAGAACAAGAACAAGCCAATAATAATCTGAGCGCTGGTTATGACGTTAGCTCTAGCGCTAAACCCGAAACTGACGCTAATAATGCTGATTCTAGTAAAGATCAAAAAGGTCAGGAGCAGGCTTTGTTAGATGTTGACCTACATGAGGTTACACCTAGTGACACTATAAATCAGAATGAGCCTAAAGTTGAAACCGAAGCTAAATCTGAAACTAAGCCTGAAATAAAGCCTGCTGTTAGCGCTAGTATTAAGTCAGACCACAAAACACCTTATGTGGGCGACAACATCACTTCGCATCCACTGAGCGCTGCTAGTGAAAATAGTAGCCATCAAGAAGTAGCTAAATCTATTGATAATAACTCTCAAGACAATGTAGATCAGCCCGAAGATAGTGCCCCAGTAGCAGCTTTCCAGGTAGCTAACAAAGTTTCTCCGCTTGCGCCAAAGCAAGAGCTAACACCATCACTAGCAGAATCGTCATCACCAGAGCCATCGCCATCGGCATTACCACCATTGCCATTACCAAATTCTCAGTCATCTCAGTCATTGCAATTATCTGAATCATTGCCATCGCCGGCGCCCCTACCGAATTCATCGCCTAAGCCACCAGCCGAGCCATTGCCGCCAATAGCTCCATTACCACCCATACCACCAGCACCAGATAATAGCCCTAGTTTATCTAAGGCCTTGCCGCCGTTGCCACCACTACCACCCATACCACCAGCGGATTTAAGTGGCAATCTTCCTGCGGCTAGTAATAACGATAGCCCAATGCCTAACTCCGCTCCAGCATCTGAGCCGACCTCTAATCCTGATGTAAATCGTAATCCCGACACGACCCCTAACCCAGATCCGTCTCAGTTTGTGATACCATCATAGAGTGAACTCGTCAGACTTTGATCCAAATCAGATTATCTTGATCGACAAGCCAGCCGGCATCTCTTCTTTTGGCGTGGTTGCTCGTGTGCGTAAATATTTAACTGTTAAAGTGGGGCACAAAGTAAAAGTGGGGCATTGTGGCACACTTGATCCATTTGCAACTGGATTAATGATATTAGTTAGTGGTAAATACACTAAAAGAGCAGGGGAGTTTAGTAAGCTTAAGAAGTCCTATCGTGCCACTTTGCGTTTAGGCGCTAGTTCAACCACATTGGACCCAGAGGGCGAAATTATTGAATTAAGCAATCAAGTAGCGCCAAGCTTAAACGATATTGAGGCTACTGTGGCAAGTTTTCAAGGTAAGATAAAACAGCGCCCACCAATTTTTAGCGCTATTAAAATTAATGGCCAAAGGGCATATCGATTAGCACGTCAGGGTAAAAATATAGATATAGATATGCCGCTCCGTACAGTTGAGGTTTATAGTTTTAAAATCAATAGATATAGCTATCCGGACTTAGATTTTACAGTTGAAGTTAGTAGTGGAACTTATATTAGAAGTTTAGGACAAGACATCGCTAACCAACTTGGAACAGAGGGTTACTTAACTAGCTTACGACGATTAAGTATAGATAGTTATAAAGTAGATCAAGCCGTTAGTTTAGAAAGTTTTAATATTAGTCAACATAATTAAGATTTAAATATCTAAATCGAGTTAAATTATATTGACCAAGCTGTGTCAACCATGGATATTGAAGGTTTGACGTCAAGAGTTCTTGGGTCAGAAGGTTTAATTTTTTGCGCTTGATAATAACCCAGAGCAGCTATCATAGCGGCGTTATCAGTACATAACTGCATGGGCGGAAAATTAATATTTATTGGTAGGCGATTTTTGAGTTGCCGTCTTAGCTCACTATTAGCGGCCACACCACCAGCGATGACAGCTGATTGTGGCTTAAATTCATCAAACGCTAAAACCATTTTATCGACCAAGGTTTCAACGGCTGTAAATTGAAAGCTAGCTGCAAAATCATTGATTGTCTGTTTATCTAACAGCCCGGCTAATTTAGTAGATGGGTAAGTATGGTCAACTTTAGCGGCGGTCTGTATAGCACGAAGTGTAGCAGTTTTTAACCCCGAGAAAGAGAAGGCATACTTATCTTTCATTTTAGCTTTAGGAAGTTTGAATCTGTGTGGATTACCAGTTTCAGCGGCCTTAGAAATAGAGGGACCACCGGGATAGGGCAGCCCGAGAATTTTAGCTACTTTATCAAATGCTTCACCAACAGCATCGTCGGCAGTTTGACCGATTAATTTATAATTGCCATGATCTTTAAACAGAACAATTTGTGAATGTCCGCCACTAACAATTAGTGCTAATAGGGGGAATTTGGGAGGTTCTTCCATTAAAAAGTTGGCGTATACGTGACCCTCAACATGGTGCACGGGATAAAAAGGCTTGTTTTTACTAATAGCCAGTATTCTAGCTGCTAATGTGCCAATTAAGAGTGAGCCGATTAATCCAGGCATAGCGGTAACGGCAATAGCGTCAATTTCATTCCAGCCACCAGCTTCTGAAACAGCTTTGTCGATCACAGGATTAATGACTTCAACGTGTGATCTAGCTGCAACTTCGGGTACAACGCCACCGTAAGCTTTGTGAATATCAATTTGCGATTTAACAACATTGCTAATTAGCTTGCGACCATCTTGCACTACAGCCGCCGCGGTTTCATCACAAGAGCTTTCAATACCTAAAACTTTCATCACTTAAATTTTAACACAGCCCTAGGGGTTGATGATATAATTACCATTATGAAAACTAAACTTAAAGACATTCGTAATTCAGCTGTTATTCCTTATCATATTGCTGAAGCTTTTATGGCTGCAAACAAACACGATTACCCGGCTAGTAACATGAAGGTAATTGGTGTAACTGGTACTAACGGCAAAACGACTACCTGTTTTATGATATATAACATGTTATTAAAAGCCGGCAAAAGAGTCGGCCTAATGTCAACAGTAGCCAATGCGATTGACGATAATTTGGTACCTCAAAGTGCCCATATGACTACGGCTGATCCAAAAACTATGAACAAGCGGTTAGTTAAAATGCGTGATGCCGGCGTACAGTATTTAGTTTTAGAGGCTTCTAGTCATGCTTTAGCGCAGCGTCGCACCTTTGGCATCCCGATCGATATTGCCGTTATGACAAATGTTACCGAAGAACATCTTGATTATCATCGTACTTTTCAGCGCTACATAGACGCTAAGGTAAAGCTATTTAAAGCTGCCGGTACCAATGCCAAGCGTGGTGGACATGGCGTCGGTATTGTTAATATAGATGACCCATCGGCTAAATTTTTTATGCGTAATACACCCACAGTAGTTACCTATGGTATTAAGTCGGGTGATATTCAAGCTAGGCGAATTAAATTAACGGCGCAAGGCGTTGAGTATTATGTTAAATATAAAAAAGAGAATTATCACATTAAAACTCAAATACCTGGCAAGTTTAATGTTTATAATTCTATGGCAGCGCTAACAGTTGGCCAAAAGCTTGGTTTAACTAAAAAGCAAATCGAGCAGGGTATTGCTAGCTTAGAGGCGGTCGAAGGGCGGATGAATCGGATCGACGAAGGTCAGAATTTTAATGTTATCATTGATTTCGCCCACACTCCCGATGCTTACGAAAAACTTTTGTCTGACGTCAAAGAGTTTACTAAAGGGCGGTTGATTACTTTATTTGGTGGTGCTGGTGAGCGCGATCAGGTTAAGTTGCCACTAATGGGTAAAATTGCTGCCGAGAATTCTGATCTAGTTATTTTAACCGAAGATGATCCGCGTGGCCCAGTTAGACCACAGTCAGAAAAATTAGCCAAAGGCGCAATTGAAGCCGGTAAAGTAGAGGGTAAAGATTTATTTTTTGTGGATGACCGCACTAAGGCTATTGAATTTGCTTTTCGAAAAGCACGTAAAGACGACACTGTTTTATTGATGGGTAAGGGACACGAAAAAACTATCGCTAGAGCCAGTGGCGATGAGCCTTGGGATGAAGCCAAAACGGCACGCCAATTGCTAAAAAATCATTAAATTTACAGTTTATCTAACCGTCAGTCATATTATTTGATGTGACTTTTATATCTCACTTTGGAATTTATTATGAACCTCTTTTAAGTGGGGGTCGGTTACGTGGGTGTAAATTTGGGTAGTAGCAATATTGCTATGGCCTAGCATTGATTGAACAGAGCGTAGATCAGCTCCGTTCATTAATAGGTCAGTCGCAAAAGAATGTCTTAGGGTGTGTGGCGTAACTCGCTTAGTTATACCAGCTAGTTTAGCGTATTTACTAACGATGCGCTGTATTGACCTGGGAGTTAAACGTCTTAGTTCACTTTGTTCTTTTAGGGTTAAGCCACTAGTGTTGGTAGTATTCTTGGAGTTATTTAAAAATAGGGGATAGAGCTCGTCGTTTCTTGTATACAAATATTGTTCAATATTATTAGCAGCTGATTGGCTAATAAAAATGGGGCGATCTTTACCACCTTTGCCACGAATCATAAATTCACGTCTAGTTAGATTAATATGGTCACGGTTTAGGCTGCAAAGCTCACTAACCCGTAAGCCACCAGAAAATAATAGTGCAATAATAGCCTTGTCACGCAATCCGTTAGCCTTGGTTTCATCAATACTGTTAAACAAACGAACAACTTCTTCACTCAATAAAAATGAGACCTGTTTTTTATGGACTTTAGGTAAAATAATTTTATCGGAATCTAGTGTTTCGATATTTCTTTGTCCGCAATATTTTAAAAAGCTTCTTAAAGCGATTAGGTGGTAGCTTTGCGTGATGGGTGAGAGTTCGCGACCCTGTTGATCTTTGTAGCGGTTAAGCCAAAGGCGATATTTACGTACCAATTCATCATTAATGTCGCCAACTTTTATATCGCCAGCAAATTCAACGAGTCTTTCCATGTATAGGTGGTAGTTTTCGGCGGTGCGCTGTGACCGTCCACGCTCAATTTCGACGTATTCGGTAAAATCCATTATTAGGTCGGTTAAGAACATTGTAACCCCAGCGTTATTTTTGCTATTCTCTATATTCATAAGCGTATTATAGCAATTTATCTAATGTCGCGCAATCATTGGAATAAAGGTTTTTAC
Source organism: uncultured Candidatus Saccharibacteria bacterium (assembly GCA_947253405.1). Taxonomy (GTDB): domain Bacteria; phylum Patescibacteriota; class Saccharimonadia; order Saccharimonadales; family Saccharimonadaceae; genus Nanoperiomorbus. Next base: position 23,184 of record CAMXZF010000005.1, read on the forward strand.
GACATTTATTATAGGGGTGGTAGATAATGTAGTTTTTGTGGAAAACTTGTGATTGCTATTTATAAAAATAATAAATAAAAATATACCCCTCTAACACGTGAGGGGTATATCTGGAATACTAAAATTAAACTGGTGGGCGATCCAGGACTTGAACCTGGGACCTCGTCATTATCAGTGACGCGCTCTAACCAGCTGCTGTCTCTTATACACATCTCCGAGCCCACGAGACGTCCTGGAT
>CAMXZF010000006.1 GCA_947253405.1 uncultured Candidatus Saccharibacteria bacterium
ATTTAGTAGAAATAATAAAATTTTCATATCAAAGTGATTTTTGATGTTGTAGTAAGCTTAGTGATTTGGTAAAATTATAAGGACCATTTGCTTGATTAAAAGAGTAATTTGGAGGAGTACCCAAGTGGCTGAAGGGGACGGTTTGCTAAATCGTTAGGTTGGAGAAATCTGGCGCGGGAGTTCGAATCTCCCCTCCTCCGCCAATTTGGTTTTTATAGATAGGCCATCCTGCGGTGGTCTATTTTATTTTTACATAGATTTATTTTGATTTGCTTATGCTAAAATAGTTGTCATATGACTAGACAACCCTGGAAAATAAACAAAACTAACAATCTTAGAAATTTAGACGAGAATAAGTCGGAAGAGGTGGGTCAATCCACCAAATTGCACGATCACTCTATAGAAAAAGAAGATGTTCAAGCACGCTTTGGCCGCTATGTTAATGATTTGCTAGGCGGGCTAAAAACTATTGAATCCTATCCTCAAGGAGTAACAATTTTTGGGTCAGCTCGGCTTCATTCCGATAATCCATATTATCAAGCGGCGCAACAATTGGGCCGAGAGCTAGCTTTGCATGGCCATACAGTTACAACTGGTGGTGGACCTGGCATTATGGAGGCAGCGAATCGAGGAGCGTTTGAAGCGGGTGGCCGCTCGGTGGGATTAAATATCGCTTTATCTACAGAGCAAGATTTAAATCCATATACAACTGATTCTATGGAATTTAGATATTTTTTTGCTCGTAAATTAATGATGACTCTTAGCTCAAAGGCTTACGTATTTTTTCCGGGTGGCTTTGGTACGATGGATGAATTTGCGGAAATATTAGAGCTAGTTCACACTGGCAAGTCACCTAATGCGCCTATATTTTTATTTGGCAGCGAGTTTTGGTGTGGCTTAGACCATTGGTTTGCTGGACCAATGAGTGATTGGGGATTGATCGAGACCGGTAAAACTGGCGAACTTAACGAAATGCGTTCACTAGCTTCAGATGAAGGTATTGTGGATAATGCAAGACAGCTTTATTACATTACAGATAGTGTTGACGACATTGTTAAGGTGGTAGATAAAACTAATCCAAATGATATTAGAACGGTATTTGACCAGATGACGGCAGGGCAATTATTCTGCAAATGCAAGCCAGGCTGTCATTAACGTTAGATATTGTTTATAGTATAAATATGGATTTTACGTTTTTAAAAAAACGGCTTAAAGATTTAAGTTTAAAAGTTGCTGATGCATATAGTCGATTAGATTTAGATAAAAAGCAATCCGATATAGATCAGCTTGATTTAGAGTTAGCGCAGCCAGAGGTTTGGAATAATGTTGAACGGGCACAGAATCTAACTAAAAAGTCATCTAGTTTAAAAAACCTTATCCAGCCTTGGTTAGTCCTGCAATCACAGACAAATGACTTATTAGAATTAATTGAAATTGCCGACGAGGAGATGTTGACTGATTTTGCTAATCAAGTTGACGCCTTAGAGCATGAATACGATAGTTTGAAAAGTCAACTATTTTTTAGCGGGAAATATGATAGCGGCGATGCTATTATTCGTCTTACTGCTGGTGTTGGTGGTGACGATGCACAAGATTTTGCCGAAATGCTAGAGCGGATGTATTTGCGTTGGGCGGATAAGCAGGGTTTTAGTTCTGAAATTATTGAGCGCAGCCCAGGTGAAATTGCTGGCATTAAGACCTCTGTCATAGAGGTCTCTGGAGCTTTTTGTTATGGCTGGTTAGCAGCTGAACGTGGAGTGCATCGCTTGGTTCGGCTAAGCCCATTTAATGCAGAATCAAGAGAAACTTCGTTTGTTTTAGTTGAGGTGTTACCTAAAATTAATGCTGATCTAGATCTAGTAATTGACAACAAGGATCTCAGAGTCGATGTTTATCGCAGTAGTGGCAAAGGCGGCCAAGGGGTCAATACTACTGATTCTGCGGTGCGTATCACTCATATACCAACTGGTACGGTGGTAGCAATTCAGAATGAACGTTCACAGATTCAAAACAAGGCTAAAGCCATGAGTATTTTAAAAAGTAAACTATTAGCCCTACAGCTTGAGCAAAAAGTTGATGATATATCGAAATTAAGGGCGGGCGAAAGTGCTTCCTGGGGTTCGCAAATTCGTAATTATATTCTTCATCCCTATAAATTAGTTAAAGACACTAGGACGAAGTATCAAGAAAAAGATCCAGATTCAGTATTAGATGGTAACTTAAAGGGTTTTCAGCTCGCCTTTTTAGAATTTAATTTGGGAGATAAAAATACTAAGTAGTATTTGTTTAGTTATTTTTTAAAAATAAAGCTTGAATTTATTAAGCTAATGGTTTACCATATATAGCATAGTCGGGGGCAAAAACTAAAGACTACAAAAGCACATAGTTATATATGAGGAGACAAAAATGTCAAACAGATTAGATGTCTGGAGTGCTGATTACGGGCGCTCCGGTGATCTATATAAAAATAAAACTAGAGATAAGATATTGGTGCCAGACAGCCATACTTCTGGTCGTCGTGCTCGTTTGGTGACAGATAGGCCACTGAATAAGTTATCGCAACCAAGCAAGGAAATTATCAATAAAGCTACTAAAGCTAATGAATCAAGCGCGAAGACGGCCGCCCTAAAGAACAGTAAGAACTCCGTCAGTAAAAGAATGGCGGTAACTAATTTAAGAAAACCAAGCAATAATAATTTAAGCGACTCTCGTCAGGCAATGGTACGACATGCGTTGTCAAAAATGACACCAGATCAAAAAATTGCCTTTATGGAAAAAGCAGCAGCTTTAAAGAAGGCTAGATTGACTAAAGCAAAAGCAAAATCTGGTTTAGCTAGTCCTAAGGTGGCATCATCAAAAAAGAGCGGTACACAGAGCAAAGTCGCTATACCCCCAGCGCCGATTCGCTCCAGTGTAGTCACTCCTAAAGTTGATAGCAAAAATATGTTCCCCCATTCTAGCAAGACTACATCTCAGCCAAATAGCCAAAAATATAACGTAGCTTCGCAGTTAAAAAACCTAAAGACTTTAGTCAATGCTAGTAAAACCAACAATGTAGTCGCTAAAGATAGTTCAAGTTTAGACTCACCAGCAGCTAAGCAGGTGTCAACTAAAGCAGCCTCAAAGCAGTCTTTTAAATCTAAAATCAAAGAGGTTAAAAAGAGCATCAACAAGAGCGTTAATAAACTTTCTAATTCAGTTACGAAAATCAAAGCCAATGACAAGTCAACTAATATAGCTAGTCAGCCAGTGTCGACGCCGTCATTATTCATGCCTTTACCGGCCACCTCACCAGCCCCAGCTAAGCCAGTCGCTAATGCTTCCGTTACTAAGGTATTAAGCAATAACAGTAAGCCTACTGTTAAGAGTAAGCCTAATGTCGCTGGTAACGTTAGGTTAGATAACAGCGGATTAGCTACCATGACACTTTCAACACCGCTAAATAATTTTATTAACCGTTTAGCTAGCGTTAAAATCACTTTTAGATTCAAGATCAACAAAAAGAAGATCTTAAGGTTCTTAAGATATTTTGCGATTGTAGCGATTTTGGCGGCTAGTGCTTATCTAGCGTGGGATACTTATTCAACTAATCAGGCGGTTAAAAATAACTTTAACAACCCCGTTTCGGCTATGTCTATTGCTGGCACTAATCCAGCCACTGCTGATCAAACTGCTATTAGTAACGAAGCTAAACAGGCTTATACGGCGCCATCTGATCAGCCACGCTACATTTCAATCCCAGCCATTAACGTAAATGCTCGGGTTAAAAGTGTGGGTGTAAATAGTAAAGGTAATATTGATACGCCAAATAACTTAAATGATACCGCTTGGTATGATGGTAGCGCTAAACCTGGTCAAGACGGTCAGGTGTTTATCGATGGTCACACTTCTTTTTCCAACTCAATTAATGCAGCCTTTAATGACTTACCAAAACTTAAAACTGGTGATGTAGTTACCATTGAAACTGGTGCTGGAAAAAAGATTAATTATGTTATCAGTGTCGTTAAAACGGTTGATGCCGACAAAGTCGATATGGGTGAAGCGCTTAATCCGCCAGAGGGCGCTAGTAAGGGTCTAACTTTGATGACATGCACTGGTACGTTTAATTATCGCACACAAACTGCTGATAAGCGCCTGGTAGTTTACGCGGTGCAACAGACATAGGTTTTAAAATGGCAGTATCACGGTCAATGATCTTAATAGATAGAGCGACAAAGCGCTACGATGCTGGTTCTGCACCAGCACTTAATCGTGTTTCACTTAGTATTGCTCCTAGAGAGTTCGCTATTATTATTGGAGCCTCTGGCGCCGGCAAGTCAACTTTATTGCGACTTTTAACTAGAGAAGAAAAGCCAGATAGTGGCAAAATTGTAGTTGGCGGAGTCGACTATGACACTTTAGACGATCGCGACATACCGCTATTGCGCCGACGTATAGGAGTGATTTTCCAGGATTTTAAATTACTACCTAATCGTACCGTGTTTGAAAATGTAGCCCTTAGTTTAGAGATATCGGGCCATTCCAACAGAGAGATTAAACAAAGCGTTCCGCGCATGTTAGAGCTAGTCGGTCTAAGCGGTAAAGACAAAAAGTTTCCACACCAATTATCTGGTGGTGAAAAGCAGCGTGTAGCTATAGCTCGCGCTATGGTACGTCAGCCTAAAGTTTTGTTTGCCGATGAGCCGACTGGTAACCTAGACTCTAGAAATACCTGGGAGGTGGTAAAGCTTTTGGCGAAAATTAATCGTTTTGGTACTACAGTAGTTTTAATTACTCATTCTGAACAAATTGTGAGGCGCCTAAATACTAGAACTATAACGATAGATCATGGTCGCATTGTGCGCGATGTTGAACACGGCGGAGAGGTTAAGGATGGCAAATAGTAATCTAAATAAAGCCACTAAATTGGATAAAAAGAATGCCGCAGCAGCTAGGGTAGCTAAATCGAGTAATAAATTAGTGGCCAAAACAACTAAGCTGTCAAATGTTGCTAATATTGCTGTTAAAACTGATGATGTGAAATATCGTCGACGCTCTAGAGTAAAAAAGCGCCGTTTAGTTAATTTGCAAAAGCGACGTAGTTTTTTAACTTGGCGCCGAGTTATGCGTTATGGCTTGCGTAATTTAAGTCGCAATGCTTGGCTAACGATAGCTGCTACCATAGTCATGACTATTACGCTCTTAATTATATTTGCTACCGCTGCTGCTAGCTCAGTCTTGAAAGAAACTATTGCATCACAGCGCAATAAGATGGATTTATCAATTTACCTAAAATCCGATTTGCCGGACGATACCCTTAGGAATTTAGCAGGTAAATTGCGTATTCAGCCTAACGTTAAAGATGTCACTACTAGTACAAGCGAGCAAGAGTATAAAAAATCTGTCGAAGAAAATCGTTCTAACGAATCATATATCGAAGGTCTATCCTTGGTGGCAGAAAATGGAGTTAATATGAAGCTACCAGCGGTTATCCATGTTAAATTGCATGATTTTAATAAAAAAGACAAGATTAAACATTTTATCTATAATGATAGCCAATTTAAAAAATGGCTAGATGAAGCCAGGTCAACCTCAGAAGATATCGAAACTAGACAAAACACTATTAATCGCTTATCTGACATCATGAACTATGCCAGTAAATTAGGTATTAGTGCAGCAGTTATTTTCATTATCATATCGATCTTAACTATCTTTAATACTATTCGCATGACAATATTTAGTCGGCGCGAAGAGATTGATATGATGAAGTCAATTGGAGCGGATAACTACTTTATACGCGGTCCATTCTTAGTAGAAGCAGAGACTTATGGCATAATTTCCGCCATTATAGCCATGGTCTTAGGCTATATCATTTTAACTAGATTTTTGCCCGGTTTGGGTGGTTATGTTGAAGTTGACCAAACTAGAATGATCATTGAGCATTGGTGGTGGGCAATACTCATATTACTTCTAGCTGTCGGCTTTACGATTGGCGCTATTAGTGCCCGACTAGCTCTGCGCCGTTATCTAAAAAATCGCTAATCTTTAGCGATTTGCAATTAAAAGCATAAGTGTTATATAATGAAGTCACTTAGTATATTTAAGGAGGGTTAATGACGTTCCACCACAACGTTCTAAAAAGTTACAAGAAGCATAAATATCAAACAGCGAAGTCTAGTTCTTTGTTGGTATTTATGACTTTAGTCTTCCTATTTTTAACACTTTCACAGCCATTTGGTTCCGATAAAACATCGGCTCGCGATTTTAATTCTGAAATTCGAGCATTGGAAAATCAAATTAAGGACTACAACAAGCGTTCGGGTGAGCTAGCCGGCGAAGCTGATAATTTGCAGAATAAAATTAAGCAACTTGAAAGTCAACAAGCTAATATTCAAGCGCAAATTAATCTTAGTGGTGCCGAAAAAGCTAAATTAGAACAAGAGATTATCGATAACGAAGTAAAAATTAAGAAGCAGTCTGAGGCTTTAGGCTCAAATCTAGTTAATATGTATTATAGTGGAAAAACTACTTCACTAGATATTTTAATGAATAGCAAGTCAGTTAGTGAATATGTTGATCGTCAAACTAGGCAACAGTCAATGAGTGATCGCATTAAAGATGCGGTTAAAGAAGTTAAAGAACTTAAGTCGCAATTACAGGATAAAAAATCTGAGGTCGAAAAGGTTATTAAAAAGCAGCAATCACAAAAGGATGCTTTAGCTGCTACCCAGGCCGAACAGCAAAAACTTTTAGAGCAAACCCAGGGTGAAGAATCAAAATATAAAGAGCTGAGCAGTAAAACTAAGGCAAAAATGAGCCAAGTGCAGGCCGAACAGCAAGCTGCTATTGCGCGTTTGCAACGCAGTAATAGATATACCAGCATAACCGTAGCTAACTCATCATGTGGTGGCGGCTATCCGTTTTGTGGGTATCCTGCTGATATTAGCGCAAGAGATTCAGCGAGTGGTTTTTGGGCGCTGGGTAATACTAGAGAGTGCGTTAATTATGTCCAGTGGCGTATTTACCAGCTAACGGGTCGCAATGAGTTTCATGGCAATGCTGGAAGTTGGCCAACAACCTCTACTGTTCCAAGAGCTGGCTCAGTTGGCGTTATGGGTTATGGTAGCTTGCCATACGGCCATGTGGTTTGGGTCGAGCAAGTCGGTACGGGTGCTCATGCTGGTCAGGTTTATGTATCAGAATATAACTGGAGCCCATATAATTATACTGAGCGCTGGGTTTCAGCTAATGCTTTTAAAGGCTTCTATTACATTTAAATATAAATTTAAGCCCTAGGTGTGATATACTTATAAATACGAATAAGCATAAGGACAAATAAAGGAAAAGGGTAGGTGATGTTTGCAATTGACGATAAATTTGTCGACGAACTTGGTCTTAGCTCTCTATCACAAGAGGACAAGGAAGAGTTTGCTGAACATATTAAAGGCGAGCTAGAACAAAGGGTCGGTGACCGCCTAACAGAAGGCATGACTGACGAGATGCTAGATGAGTTTGGTAGCTTTGTTGATGGCGATGAAGCTAGTATGCGCGAGTGGTTTAATGCTAATGATCCACAATATTTAAACACTAAAGAATACCAAGAATTAAAGGCAAGCTTGCCAGATGCGCCAGAGGCAGCTTTGATGAGCCAATACGGTGCCTTAAAGTGGCTACAAATTAATCGACCAGATTACCCAGAGGTAGTTCAATCTGTTTTGAGCGATATTAAGAGCGAGATTATCAGTAGTCGCGAATCTATTATGCAGGGTATTGAGGAAGCCGAGGCGGAAGCTAACGCTAATAATGCAGCTTAAAAATAGAAATCATAAGCTAATCTAAAACGCTAAAAAGTACGCAGCACTGAATTAATGCGCTGTGTACTTTTTAAGTTTATTTAGGCTTTAGCCTTTTGCTATAATATTTATTAAATGTCGAGAGTCAAACACAATAATTTAAAGCCAAGTGATTTTGTGCATTTACACAATCATACTACTCATAGCGTGCTAGATGGTATGACCCAGTTATCTGATCTAGTAAATAAAGTTAAAGAGTTTGGCATGGAGGCGGCCGCTATTACTGATCATGGCACGCTAAGTGGTTTGGTTGATTATTATATGAAGGCTAAAAAAGTTGGTATTAAACCGATCTTAGGTATCGAAACTTATGTGGCAGCTAGAGGGATGACCGATCGAGACCCGCAAAAAGATAAGCAACGCTTTCATTTGACTGTCTTAGCTATGAATGATACTGGTTTTCACAATCTAATTAAGTTATCAACTAAGGCTAATTTGGAGGGCATGTATTATAAGCCCCGGGTTGACCATCAATTATTAAAAGAGCTTAATGAGGGGTTAATTGTTCTTTCTGGTTGTGCTAGCGGTGAAGTTGGCGAAGCCTTAAAGACTGGTGATTTTAAAAAAGCAATAAAAATTGCTAAATGGTATAAATCTATTTTTGGTGATAGGTATTATCTGGAGATGCAAGATCATGGCCATCCAAAAAGTAATACCCATTGGAATGTGCAAGAGGCTATTAATGAGGGCGTTAAGAAAATTAGCAAGGAACTAGATATACCCTTAGTTGTAACTTGTGACGGCCACTATCTAGAACACAGTCATCAGCAGGCGCACGAAATTTTACTTTGCGTGGGTACCGGTTCATTTTTAAGCGATAAAAATCGCATGTCTTTAAGTGATTTTGAATTACATCTAACTGACCCAAGAGATATTATTGACCACTGGGGAGATGAATGTCCTGAGGCGATCTTAAATACCAAAAAGATTGCCGATCGCTGTAATGTTGAAATTGAATTAGGTAGAATTTTAATTCCTAAATATCCTTTACCGAAAGGCGAAAGTGAACATAGCTATTTAAATAAGTTGACTTATCAAGGTCTAGCAGTGCGCTACGGTAAGATTGACAGCAAAAAAGCAAAATCTATGAGTGTCGATAAAATTAAATCTTTTCTAGATAAAGAAGTAGTAGAGCGCGCTGAGATGGAATTAAATATAATTGGCTCAATGGGTTATGAGGGTTATTTTTTAATTGTGCAAGATTTTATTAACTGGGGTAAATCGCAAGGTATTGTGTTTGGCCCGGGGCGTGGCTCAGCTGCCGGTTCAATTGTTTCTTATGCGATTAATATTACTGACCTCGATCCTTTGGCATACGACCTACTGTTTGAACGCTTTTTGAATCCAGATCGTATATCTATGCCTGATATTGATGTTGATATGCAAGATTCACGTCGAGATGAAGTTATCGAGTATTGTGCTAATAAATATGGTCGCGATCATGTCTGTAATATTTTGACTTTTGGCACAATGGCATCGCGCGCAGCTGTTCGTGATGTGGCTAGAGTTTTAGAGGTGCCGTACGCAGAGAGCGATCGTTTAGCGAAAATGGTGCCATCTGGCCCGCAAAGTGCACATCACGCCACGTTAAAAGAGGCGGTTGCGATTGATCAAGATATGAAAAAGGAATACGAAAGCAATCCAGTTGCTAAAGAAGTTTATGATTTTGCCATTCAGCTTGAAGGTACAATTAGAAGCCATGGTGTCCATGCTTGTGGTGTAGTGATTGCCCCCGAGCCACTAGATGACCTTATTCCCCTAGAGATGGCGCAAAAAGGTGTAGTTGCCACGCAGTTTCCTGCACCGGAAATCGAAGAGCTAGGTCTTTTAAAGATGGACTTTTTGGGCCTATCTAACTTGACCATTATTGATAACTGTAAGCGTATTGTAAAGAAGGTTTATGGTGATGAAGTAAATCTTGATACATTGCCACTTGATGATCAAAGAACCTATAAGCTTTTGCAAAGGGGTGATACCACAGGTGTGTTTCAGCTTGAGTCAGCCGGTATGAAGCGCTACTTAAAGGAATTAAAGCCGACTCACTTTGAAGATATTATCGCTATGGTGGCGCTTTATCGTCCTGGCCCGATGCAGTTTATTGAATCTTTTATTAAGCGCAAACATGGCGAAGAGCCAATATCTTACCTGCATCCAGCGATGAAGGATTCCTTAAAGGATACTTACGGAGTTTTAGTTTACCAAGAGCAGTTTATGAAGATATCGAAGGATGTCTGTGGTTTTACGGGTGGACAGGCGGATACTTTGCGTAAAGCAGTGGCGAAAAAGAAGATTAAGTTGATGGAAAAAATGAAGCCAGAATTTATCGATGGGGCAGTACGAAAATCTGGTGCCGATAGACAGTTAATGGAAAAATTTTGGACGCAGCTAGAAGATTTTGCTAGCTATTGTTTCAATAAGAGCCATGCAGCTTGCTATGCCTTAATTGCTTACTGGACGGCTTATTTAAAGGCGCACTATCCAAATGCTTTTATGGCGGCTTTAATGACTAGTGACGCCGGTAATACTGACAGGCTAACAATTGAAATTAGCGAATGCAACAAGCTTGGTCTAAGAGTGCTTAATCCTGATATTAACGAATCGTTTAATGAGTTTGCAGTTGTACCAGACACTAATGATATACGCTTTGGTCTTTCTGCAATTAAATCTGTCGGCTCAACAGCGATCGATGATATTTTGGCGCAGAAAAAGTTGGGCGATTTTAAGTCTATTGAAGATTTTGCCTCTCGGGTAAATAGTAGGGTTTGTAATCGTAAGGTGTGGGAATCGCTTATAAAGGCTGGTGCTTTTGATAAGCTAAAGTTAGATAAACCTTTACCTAATGGTTTCGTTGGTGATCGTTCGGATTTGTTATTTAATTTAGATCGAATTATCGCTTTTGCTCAAAAGACACAGAAAGAAGCTGCTTCTGGCCAAAGCAATTTAATAGACATGCTATCGGTAAGCGATGATTTAAAGCGAGCTCGTACACAGCTAGAGTTAATTCCAGCACCTAGAAAAACATCTAATCAAGATCAATTAGCTTGGGAAAGAGAGCTAATGGGGCTTTATCTGTCAGCTCATCCACTTGATCGTTACGACACTTACTTAAAAGAGCAATCAAATAATATTAGCTCTATTAATTCTGATCAAGATGGTGCTGTGGCTGTAATAGCGGGCCTATTAGTTAGAAGCCGTACTATTGCTACTAAAAAAGGCGATAAAATGGCTTTTATTGGCCTAGAAGATAAAACCGATGATATTGAAGTAGTGGTATTTCCGTCAATCTACAGTATGTTGCCGGATAACTTAGATAGTAATGTTGTTTTAAAAATCAAGGGACGAATTAGCGGTAAAGATCGCGACGGCAATCGCTTGTCTGATCCATCTATTATAGCTGAATCAATAGATGTAATTAGTGAAGATGTCTTAAATAGCTATCAACCAACGGGTGTAGATATGGCTGCAATTGATTTAAAGACAGCAATAAGAAAGAAGTCTTATAATAACAAAAAAATCATGCAAAAACCGTCAACGTCAGCTCGAGCCACTAAAAATAGCCAGCCTGATGACTTAAACCCAGTTGATACTGCTACACCAAAGATTCTATATATACACGTTAAGGACCCCAGAGACAGTCAAAAGCTTTTAGCTATGAAAGAGCGAGCTAGCCAGTTTAAGGGTGACGACCAAGTGATTTTAGTTTTAGGTAAAGATAAAAAAGACGCTATCCGCTTGCCGTTTAGTGTAATGGCCTGCGAGGAGCTGCGAGATTCAATATCTAATATTTATGGCGAAGATTGCGTTGCTATTAAATAATTAAGGCTTAGTAACTAAGTTATACAAACATATACCTGTTGCTACTGCGACATTATAGCTTTCCTTTTGACCGAACATTGCTAGTTCAATTAAACTGTCGCATTGATCAATTAGCCTAGCATCAATACCGTTGACCTCTTCACCCAATAAAAGGGCGATCTTTTGTGCTGGACGATAATTATCTAGAGGAATTGATTTTTGATTTTGCTCTAATCCAATTATTTGATAGTCTTGATTTTTTAGCTCAATTATAAGTTGGTTAATATCATTATGGTAATTAAATTTTACGATTTCTTCGGCGCCAAGAGCGGATACATGTAAAGATCGCTTTAGTTTAGCTTTAATATGAGGCAAAATTGGTTGATTATTATCGGTACAATATTCAAGGTTGGGTGTGTAGCCAGTAGCAAAAGCCTGCTTTAACCCTAAGCATTCGGCTGTGCGCAAAATTGCACCAACGTTAAAGGTCGATCTAATGTTATGCAAGATGATGATAATCTCGCGATCAGCTTTTGAGAAAATTCGAGATTTAGGCATGTAATCTAATTTTTAATATCAACATAAATTATAGCATTTAGTGTAATACGTTTATGTTAAAATGTAGTTATGGATGATGAACTAGAGCGTCAAAAGCGCTATAGAGAGGCGGAAGAGCAAAACACCGCTAAACGGGCGCGTATGCTCAATTTTGATTATCGCGATATGCGTAGCGAAGAAGAGACAATACCGCTAGTTGATGGTGTTATGGAAATTGGCGATATGTATCGTTATCGCATGGTACCCCTATTTAAGGGTGATTATCACAAGCCAACTATTTTTGGTATTACTTTAGGCACACCAGAACCTAGATTGCGTGAGATTGTTGATGATTACAAGGTGCGCACTGAAGCAGTTGTCTACAACATGATCTCTAATTCATCTTTTAGGGCAATGATGCGACGTTACGATCCGCCTAAAGAAGTGGTTTATCAAAGCGTAGAGGTTTCCTCTGAAGGCGATAGCGACACCGTCAAGCGCGTTAGCGAAGAACTAAATAGCGTTAAAGCGGACGACGTTTTGAATTATTTAATTTTAGAGGCTGATCGTTTATGCGCTAGCGATATTCATATAGAAAATCAAAAAGATGATGTGCGAATTCGTTTTCGAATTGATGGCACATTGCACGTGATTGCTAGCTTAACACGCGAGAAGTACCGTGTGTTGCTTAGTTCGATTGCTAGCTCAGCTAACATTTCAACTGCCGCGATTGGCGCTCAGTCTGGTCACATCATAAGAGATATTGGCGAGCTACGGCAGGCATTTAAATTAACAAGTTCTAGTGGTAATGAGCTTGACGAAATCAAAGACCATACGTTAAACATGCGTATTGAAACTGTGCCTACGGTTTATGGTCAAGATGCCGTTATTCGTCTATTTAACTTTGATGCTGACATGTTAAACATGGATGTTCTTGGTCTTAGTGATGATGAGATGGCTAAGCTGAAAGAAATTGTTTCGCACCCACACGGTATGGTTATGGTGGTAGGTCCGACTGGATCAGGTAAATCGACTACACTTTACAGTATTATGAATGCCCTAAATAGCACTTCTACGAAGCTACTATCACTTGAAGATCCAGTAGAGTTTGATATTCCGGGAGTAACTCAAATACCGGTCGATACTACTAGGGGTCAAACTTTTGCTGATAACGTTAGGACATTGCTTCGCCTTGACCCAGATGTGGTTATGGTCGGCGAGATACGTGATGTTGATACTGCCAAAACTGCTATTCAGGCCGCTATTACGGGCCATTTATTGTTGGCAACTTTTCACGCACAAGATGCAGCGGCAGCATTTTCTCGTATCATTGATATGATCGGAGTTAATCCAGTCTTTACAACTGCAATCCGACTAGTAATTGGTCAGCGTTTAGTTAGAAGGCTAGATGATGAAACTAAGATTCCTTATGAGCCTGATGAAATGACCAAAGATTGGATACGTAAAACTTTAGCTGATTTACCAAGTGATTTTGAAAAACCAAACCTTGATCAAATCACGTTGTGGAAACCAGGAAAATCTACTAAAAACCCTTTCGGCTACAGTGGCAGGTTAGTCTTAATGGAGCAGCTAGTAGTTGATGACGATATTATCGGCTTTATTAGCGGTGAGTTTAAGGATGTTAGTTCTATTAAAATTGCTAACACCGCACAGAAAAACGGCATGGTAACAATGTTGCAAAAAGGTGTTTTGAAGGCTCTAGCTGGTGAGACTACCTTAGAGGAAGTTAATAGAGTAATTTAAGAGTTTGTAAGTTTAAGAGGATAGATAGAAAGCATAAATAGTATTGACATGGGAGAGTCATTTTTGCTATAATTTAAAACGATTTTGTAAATCACGACTATGAAAATTCGTAATTTAATCAATCATTTCAGCGAGAAAATCAAGAAGTTTGGTGGGAATAACAGTAAGTTAATTAGCCGATTATCTTATATTTCGGTCTTTGCTGTTGTTTTAACTTTTGTTGTTAGCAGTTATACGCTGGGCGATAAATCAGCTAGTCAGCTGTCTAAGTCTAGTGGCTTAACGTCAAATAATTTGATTAGTATGGTGTCATCGACACCTCATATTAATGTTAATAAGGGTGACAGTAAAAGCAATAACTCAGCATCGGATTTATCGAATACCGTTACTTCTGTTAGTGAAGTTCAAGCAGCTAGCGTAGCTTCAATGGTCGCTTCGGCTGCTAATTTATCATCGGCCAATAATGTTTCTAGTGATGTAGACTCGCTAAACATTATTTCAGAGATGGGTCAGGCTGACGTCGCCAGTGTCACCAAAAAGCAGATATCTGAATCAGCTTCAGATGTCAAATCAATTGTTGACTACGAAGTTAAAGAGGGCGAAAATGCAGAAACTATTGCCAATAAGTTTAATGTTTCACCCGAGACTGTACGCTGGGCGAACAATTTAACTGATAACAATATTAATCCAGGTACGACCATATTGGTGCCGACGCTTAACGGTATAGTTTATAAATTTAAGGAAAATGATAAGCTGTTAGACGTAGTTAATCGCTATGGCGCTAACTTCGATAACGTGGTAACTGTTAATGATATTAACGGCGATAGTGTGGCAGCTGGTCAAGTTATTTTATTGCCAGATGTTTCCTTGCCAGAGAACGAGAGGCCTGGTTATGTCGCGCCGCGCGCTAGCACTAGTGCTAACTCAATGCCCGCTTATATTGGTAACGGCATTCCAGCGCAGGCCGGTAATCGCTACTATGCTGGTCAGTGTACATGGTACGCCTATAACAGAAGGGTTTCTCTAGGATTGCCGGTTGCTAGTAACTGGGGTAATGCTAATACTTGGGCTGCCGGGGCAATGCGTGCTGGCTATCTAGTTGATCACAATCCAAGCGTAGGATCGATATTCCAGACTGCCACTGGCTACTATGGGCATGTTGGTATTGTCGAGGCAGTTAATCCAGACGGATCTATTCACGTTAGCGAAATGAATTATCATGGTGCCTTTGTTCAGAGTGAGCGAACAATTACTAATACTGGCGACTATTACTACATTCACTAAATGAAGCGGTTTTTAATTATCACGCTTTTTCCCGAGATGTTTACTGGCGTATTAAATACGTCAATGTTGTGGAAAGCAAAAAAAGACGGCTTGGCTAGTTTTGATTTAATAAATTTACGCGATTACGGTGTGGGGGTACGTCAACAAGTTGATGATTCACCCTATGGTGGTGGTCCAGGTATGGTTTTAATGGTTGAGCCTTTAACTAGGGCGATTACAGCCGCTAGAGCGAAACTACCTAATGCTAAGGTCATTTTAATGGCGCCTAGTAAGATGGTGTGGTCGCAAGCTTTAGCTAAAGAGTTTTCTAGCAGTGATAGCGACTATATTCTTATCTGCGGTCACTATGAAGGTTATGATGCCCGTATAGAGATATTAGTAGACCATAAAATATCAATTGGTCGGTTCGTTTTAACCGGTGGTGAACTGCCAGCAATGACAGTAATTGATTCAATAGTGCGTCTTTTGCCGGGTGTTTTGGGTGGCGGTCAAGAAGCGGTAGAGATCGAAAGTTATTCAGAAGACACTTTGTTGGAGTATCCACAATATACTAGGCCGGCTGAATTTAATGGTCAAAAAGTTCCCGATATATTATTATCTGGCAATCATCAGGCAATTAAGCAGTGGCGCGAACAACATAGTTTTAAAAAATAGAAGTCTATTTTAGATTGTCATAAATAACAAAATAGAGCCGACAGAGGTCGGCTCTTTAAGAGGTGTGTGGTGGAGACAAAAGCAAAAATTCGCTCGTAACTTTTTGTTTTTCAGTTTTTGTTTGAACTTTTGCTTGTAATTATATTAGCATAAACGCTTAGAGATTTCAACCAATTTAAACTGTTAATTTTACAATAATTAATTAAACTTTTAGCGCAAAAATTAAAAGCCTACTTGCCTTAAATATTTTGACCAAGTAGGCTTTTTGCTATAAAACTTTTGTCTAGTATGTTTTTATTTACTGACTGATTGTTTTAGCATTTTTATAGTTAAAACTCTCTCGCAGTGGAGTTCTATTTATGATTATATATCACAATGTGAATAATCGCAATATGTATAATAAAATGTTTTTCTATTTAGTAAATATTGACAAAGTATAATGATTATGATAATATAGTAACCATACGCGCTATAACAGTGGTGCGAAAAGAGAAGAGGGTCATAAGTCAGTGGAAAAATTGGCTTGCGACCTTTTAATTTTTGAAAGGATTTTTATGGCAGGAACAAAAGCAGGCGCTAAAAAAGCTGCTATTACCAATATGAAACGTTACGGCGAAAGCTTTTATGCTCGTATTGGTAAAAAGGGTGGTCAAAATGGTACCACTGGCGGTTTTGCTGCTAACCCAGAACTAGCTAAATTAGCCGGTGCAAAGGGTGGCCGCATCTCTAGGCGTGGCAAAGCCAAAAAGGCTTCTACTAGCATTCCAGTAACTTCTACTGGTAGTGCTAGCGATATCATGATTAATCAATAGTAAAAACTAGTAGTTAGTTCAGGGGTAGAGGTTTGACCTATACCCCTTCTTTTTGATATAATGACTAGAGTATTGTAAGAGATTGAGAGGGAATTGATGGCAAAGTCCAAATCAATGGCTGATGATTATGATGCCAGTCAGATTCAAGTTTTGGAAGGTTTAGACCCGGTTCGTAAACGTCCGGGAATGTATATTGGCTCTACTGGTTATGATGGTGTACACCATTTAATTAAAGAAATAGCTGATAACTGTGTAGATGAGGCGATTGCCGGATTTGCGACAACTGTTCAAATTGAGTTATTAGAAGATGGTGGCTGCCGCGTAACTGATGATGGTCGTGGTATTCCAGTTGACCTACACCCCAAGACTCACAAATCAACATTGGAAACAGTTCTAACCATCTTGCACGCTGGTGGTAAGTTTGGCGGCGGTGGCTACAAAGTGTCATCAGGCTTGCATGGTGTTGGCTCTTCTGTCGTTAATGCTTTGTCATCCAAATTTATAGCAGAGGTATCTCATCATGGGGAACTTTATCGAATTGAATTTAATGAGGGTCGACCAGTTACTAAGCTAGAAAAACTTGGCAAAACCGATATGAAGCGCGGTACACGCATAACTTTTTATCCTGATAAAAAGATCTTTAAAGAATTTACTAAGTTTGACCGTAATTGGTTAATGAAGTATTTGCGCCATCAGGCTTATTTAACAAAAGGCATCAGAGCTAAGTTAATTGATTATCGCGAAGATAAAGATCACCCGTTTCGTTATGAATTCTATTTTGATGGCGGTATTAAATCGTATGTTAAGCACCTTAATTTAGGTAAAGAAGTTTTAAGCCCAGATATTTTTTATGTTGAAAAGCAAGTGCAAGACTCTATAGTAGAAATTGCCGTTCAGTACAACAGTGGTTATAGCGAAAATGTTATGCCGTTTGCCAACAATGTTTATAACCCAGAAGGTGGTAGCCATTTGGTCGGCTTTCGATCAGCTATGACTAGGGTAGTTAATGATTATGCACGTAAGAATAACTTATTAAAGGAAAAGGAAGAAAACTTAACCGGTGATGATATTCGTGAAGGACAAACAGCCGTTATTTTGGTAAAGATTCCTGATCCTCAGTTTGAAGGTCAGACTAAAAATAAGCTTGGTAATCCAGAAACTAGGCGATATGTAGATCAGGTAATGAGTGAATACTTTACGTATTACCTAGATGAAAATCCAGCTATTGCCAAAAAAATTATTAATAAAGCCATTCTAGCTGCTCGAGCTCGCCGTGCCGCCCGTGCCGCCCGTGAAAATGTTATTCGCAAGAATCCACTCGAAGGCTCTTCCTTGCCGGGTAAATTAGCAGATTGTTCCAGTAGAAATCCGGAAGATTGTGAGCTTTATATTGTCGAGGGTGACTCAGCTGGTGGATCAGCTAAAGTCGGTCGTGATTCTAAGATTCAGGCGATCTTACCCTTGCGCGGTAAAGTCTTAAACACCGAAAGAGCTAGGCTAGATCGCATGCTTAATAATGCTGAAATAGTTTCCCTAATTAAAGGTATGGGCGTGGGTATTGGTGATCAGTTCGACATTAAAGGGCTTAG
Source organism: uncultured Candidatus Saccharibacteria bacterium (assembly GCA_947253405.1). Lineage (GTDB taxonomy): Bacteria > Patescibacteriota > Saccharimonadia > Saccharimonadales > Saccharimonadaceae > Nanoperiomorbus. The sequence goes on from CAMXZF010000006.1 coordinate 18,268, forward strand.
ATATCATCGGATCATTATCATGACTGATGCCGATGTCGATGGGTCACATATTGCCACACTGTTATTAACGTTCTTTTTCCGTTACATGCCCGAAGTAATTGCTGGTGGCCACATCTATCTAGCAAAGCCACCTCTATTTGAATTAGTGCGTAGCGGCAATAAGGAAAGTGACTTTGTTTATGATGAGGCTGATTTAGACCCGCTACTTGATCGTCGCATAAAAGAGCGCTTAGAGTCTAGCCTAAAAGTTGATCCTAGCACAGAGCGTTTTCGCCAAGCTGGCTATACCATGCAAAAACGCTATAAGGGTCTAGGTGAGATGGACGCTACTCAGTTATGGGAAACAACCATGAATCCAGAAAAGCGTGTTTTAACACAGGTTAAAGTAGCTGATGCTGAAAAGGCTGATTCTATCTTTAATAAGTTAATGGGCGATGCTGTTGAGCCGCGTAAAGCTTTTATTCAAACTAGGGCGCGCGATATTAAATTAGAGGATTTGGATGTCTAAGGTAAAGGAAGGCGAGTATATGGCAGACGAAGACAAAACTAAAAGCCAGATTGATTCTAGTGAACTAGATAATCAGACAAACAATGAACCGGTAGCAACAATGGGCGAAACAATTCATGTTGAGGCCGATCATTCACGTGTAGTCGAGCTAAAGACTGTTGAAGACGTTATGGAATATAGTTATTTACGCTATTCCATGAGTGTTATTATTGATCGCGCTTTACCAGATGTGCGCGATGGCATGAAGCCAGTACACCGACGAATTTTATATGCCATGGAAAAGAATGGTTGGCGACCAGGCACTAAGTTTGTTAAGTCAGCTCGTATTGTCGGTGATGTTATGGGTAAATATCACCCGCACGGCGATAGTGCTATTTATGATGCTATGGTGCGATTAGCCCAAGATTGGGTGATGCGCTATCCATTAGTTGATGGTCAGGGTAACTTTGGCTCTATGGATGGCGATCCACCAGCAGCTAGCCGCTATACCGAGGCAAGAATGGGTAAGGTCGGCGCTGAGCTTTTGGTTGACCTAGATAAAGAGACGGTTGATTTTCGTGATAACTACGATGGCGAGCTAAAAGAGCCAGTGGTTTTACCAGCTAAATTACCTAACTTATTATTAAACGGTCAAATGGGTATTGCTGTCGGTATGGCTACTAATATACCGACACATAACTTAGTTGAATTATGTGACGCCATTATTTATCTAATTGATAATGGTACAGAGGCAACTACAATTGATGATTTATTAAAAATTGTTAAAGGCCCTGACTTTCCGACTGGTGGTGTAGTTTATGCCGGCCCATCAATGAAGCAAGCTTACTTAACTGGTCGCGGTAGCGTAGTAATGCGGGCGGTCACAGAAATCGAAGAGACTAAGCGCGGTCGACACCAAATTGTTATAAGTGAAATGCCCTATAGTGTAAACAAGGCTACCTTATTAGAAAAGATTGCAGATCTAGCTAAGGAAAAAAAGATTGTTGGTATTCAAGCTTTACGTGATGAATCAGCCCGTGGTAGTGTGCGTGTGGTTATAGAGCTAAAGCGTGATGCTTATCCCGCTAAGGTACTCAATCAACTATTTAAATTTACTGCCTTGCAGTCAAGTTTTCACTACAACATGCTAGCTTTGGTGGATGGAATTCAGCCACGTATTTTAGGTCTAGAAGACATCTTGATGGAATATCTAAAACATCGCCAAAAAGTGGTGCGTCGTCGTTGTGAATATGAGCTTAAAAAAGCTAAAGAGCGAGCCCATATTTTAGAGGGTCTAAAGATTGCCCTAGACAATATTGATGAAGTTATTGCTTTAATTCGATCATCTAAAGATTACGATACGGCTAAAACTGGTTTAATGAAACGATTTAGCTTAAGCGAAGTTCAGGCGATGGCCATACTAGCCATGCAGTTACGCAAACTAACTGGCTTAGATCGCAAAGCAATCGAAGACGAGCTTAAAGCACTACACGATCGTATTAAAGAGCTAGAGGAAATTTTGGCAGACGAGCAAAAGATCTTGGCTATTATCCGTGACGAACTAATTGCTATGAAGGAAAAGCATGGCGACAAGCGCCGCACTAAGATTATTAATCATGAGCTCGGCAAAATGAGTGACGAAGACATCATTCCAGATGAAGATGCTGTTATTTTATTGACTAGCGAAAACTACATTAAGCGCACGCCGATGGCTGATTATAGGCGGCAAAATCGTGGCGGTAAAGGCAAACGGGGTGTTACTACTAAAGAGTCAGATATTGTTGACCAGCTAATCACGGCTTCAACGCATGATTTCCTAAGTTTCTTTACTAATAAAGGTCGAGTATTTAGATTGCGCGCTTATGATGTGCCGGCAGCTGGGCCTCAGGCTAAGGGTATTGCCGTAGTCAATTTATTACAGTTGCAGCCAGAAGAAAAGGTGACATCAATCATTCGTTACTCTAAAGAAGATGCTAAAGAAGCCGACGGCTATCTATTTATGACTACCACTAACGGAACAATCAAGAAAACTTTAGCTAAAGAATATGCTAACATTCGCGCCAATGGCTTAATTGCGATTAAGCTTGACGAAAATGATGAACTACGCTGGGTGCGCCGCAGTAGTGGCGATGACGATGTGATTATTTCGACCGCTTTTGGCCAAGCTATCCGCTTTAACGAAGCCGATGCTCGCTCTTTGGGGCGTAGTGCACGTGGCGTAAGAGGTATTAGGTTAAGACCGGGCGACAAGGTTATCGGTATGGATATTGTTAGCCAATCTAGTTTGGACGATAAATTATTGGTCATGAGCGAAAAGGGCTATGGCAAAATGACTAAGGTTAGCAATTTCCCTGTACATAAACGTGGCGGCATGGGAATCAAGGCGGCAGCAGTTACTTCTAAGACTGGTAGCATTATGACAGTGCGCTCTTTGGGATCTGATATAGCGGAAATAATCGCTATATCCGAGTCTGGTCAAACTATACGGGTAGGCTTGGGCGATGTGCCGACTTTGGGGCGAACCACTCAGGGTGTTCGTATTATGCGCCTAGATGAAGGCGATAGTGTAGCATCGGTCGGATTAGTACCAGAGCAGAAAGACGAAGAGCCTAATAATGAATCAAAAAAAGATAAAAAATCAAACACCTAGGTAAAAGGAGGTAAAGGGTGGAGCACGATTATCTAAAGCAGCTAACTAACTTATTACTGTCACCGTTTTTGTGGGCGGCACTTAGTGCTTATATCATTGGACAATTTAGTAAGCTTTTGTTTATTAAAAAGGGAAAAGACAAAAAGTTTACTTTACGTGAATTATTCCAGTCTGGTCGTATGCCCAGTACGCATACAGCTTCAACCTGCGCTTTAACTACCGTAGTGGGTCTAAGTACAGGATTTGATTCAGTAGTATTTGCTGTGTCAGTAATGCTTACGCTAGTAGTGGCCTATGATGCCTGTCATGTTAGGCGAGCTGTTGGCGAGCAGGGTTTGGTTTTAAGATCGTTAATTGATCGGGGTCACATGCAAGAAGATTTATTAGCGCAATTAGCCGAAGAGACAAACGACAAGCATAAACTTACCAAGCCATATTTTTCCCGTGGTCACTTACCCAAAGAAGTTGTGGCAGGGGCATTTTTGGGTGTTGTGATCGGTCTGATAGTGGCAATGATTTTTAAGGTTATATAGTAAATTTGGGGCGATAATTTCGTAGTTGCAATTATTACTACATTAATAGACGCTTCAAGGTGTTGACGCTGTGTAAATATTAATATAAACTATTAGATAGCTTAATGCGAGAGTATTTTTAGGTAGGCTCTTTATTTGAGTGGCAAATTTACAATTTAGTAGTGCAAGTCAATTTCGTCAGTACATCATTTATGTTAGTTTCAAAACTATGAACTTGCTATGTCTTATTAATTAAGGCGTAGCTTTTATGGAGAGTTTGATTTTAGCTCAGGGTGAACCTTAGGGGTTTATTTTGTAGCTATGATAATTCTCTTTTACGGAGAGTTTGATCCCTGTCTCTTATACACATCTCCGAGCCCACGAGACGTCCTGGATAATCTC
>CAMXZF010000007.1 GCA_947253405.1 uncultured Candidatus Saccharibacteria bacterium
CCATTAAACTTAGGATCAAATGCCTTTATTCCGGGATTTGAAGATGGTATTATTGGTCATAAAGCGGGCGAGAAGTTTGATATTGATGTTACTTTTCCCAAAAGCTACGGTGTAAAAGAGCTTTCCGGTAAAAAGGCAGTCTTTAAGATCAACCTTAAAGAAGTTAAAGAACTCGAACTACCTAAGCTTGATGATAAGTTTGCAAAAACAATTTCACCTGATTTTAAAACGCTAGATGCGCTACAAAAAGACATTGAAAATGAATTAAAGCGTACAGCCGAACAGACTAATCAAAGGGATTATCAAGAAGCTTTACTAGAAGAGCTAGCAAGTAAGAGCAAAATAAAAGCGCCTAGTAAATTGGTTGATAGTCAGATCGAAGATAGTAAAAAACAGTTTGAGCAAAACTTGATGTATCGTGGTTTAGATCTAGCTAGCTATTTAAAGCAGCAGGGACTCAAAGAAGATGAGTGGCAAAAAAAGGAATTAATACCAGCAATTGAAAAGCGTATTATTAATACTCTTGCTTTAACACAGCTAGCAATTGATTATGATGTAACAGTGGGTGAAGATGAGCTTTTACAAAGGCAGGCCGAAAGATTGTCGCACTACAGTGATCCCAAAATTAGAAAGCATTTTGAAACTAAAGAGGCACTAAGGCAGCTAAAGTCAGAAATACATAATCAAAAAACGCTAGCTAAGTTAGTTGAATTAGCAAATAAATAACTGACAATATGAAGATAAACTGGCGCTCTTGCTATTAGAGTGCTAGTTTTGCTATAATCCAATATATGATGAGAGCTAAAAAACCATATGATTATTTAGTGCCAACGGTTGTAGAAAAGAACTATGATGGCGAGCGTGCTTATGATATCTATTCACGTCTACTAAAAGATAGAATTATATTTTTAGGCGATGAAGTCAATTCAGCTACCGCTAATCTAGTAGTAGCACAACTGCTTTTTCTTGACGCTGAGGGCGAGGGCGATATTAGTCTATATATTAATAGTCCTGGCGGTAGTGTTTACGATGGCCTGGCTATTTTAGATACTATGAATCAAATAAAAAGTGATGTGGCTACTTATGGTGTTGGCTTGCAGGCTTCAATGGGGGCAGTTCTTTTAGCCTCTGGCACTAAGGGAAAGCGTTATATGCTACCACACGCTAAAACTATGATCCATCAACCTTCTTCTGGCACTAAGGGTAAAGTAACTGACATGGAAATTGACTTAAAAGAGGGCTTGGCAGTCAAAAACGAGCTGGTAAAAATTCTAGTAGAAGCGACCGGCAAGAAAGAGTCAGAGCTGCGAAACGACATGGAGCGTGACTATTGGATGACAGCTAAAGAGGCTTTATCCTATGGCTTGATTGACCAAATTGTTGGCCGGCAGGCATCACATAAAGTAAAGGCAAAAAAATAGTAATTTTGGCTATTGCTAGACATTAGTAAGTGTGTTAAAATTTTCAGTAATGAAGTAGTGTAAGTCTGTTTTTTGGTGCTCGCTTTGGCAAAGCGAGTTATCTTTGTAGCGCAAAGCATCTTTTACACTACTTGGATGCAGGCTACTCAACAACAGACTTAGTCCCCTTCGCGCCAAACAATAAGGGTAATTAATATAAAAGAGGAGTATCACCTGTGGCAGATAACAAATCGCCTGTAGTAGATGGTGTGACTAAACGCACTTATTTTACACCAGAGAATAATGTTCTAGATTTACCTGATTTAGTGGAGCACCTGAAGTTTTCATGGAAAAAGCTGGCTGAAAGTGGCTTGAATGACGTTTTTCGGGAAATTAATCCTATTGAAGACTATACTGGTCAAAAGTTAAGCCTATCTTTTGGTGAGTATCGTTTTGGTGAGCCAAAAATAACAGACACGGAGGCAGCGCGCGATAATACTAGCTATGAAGCTCCACTTTATGTTAAAGCCGAGTTAGTTAACCATGCTACTGGCGAAGTTAAAAGTGACGAACTATATCTAGGTGAGTATCCCTGGATGACTGATCGAGGCACCTTTATTATTAACGGCTCTGAACGAGTAGTAGTGTCACAGCTAATCCGTAGTTCAGGCGTATTTTTTACAGCTGAAAGTTCAGGTAAAGATAATCTTTATGGCGCAAAGATTATCCCTGGACGAGGCGCTTGGTTTGAATTTGAAACTGCTAGTAACGGTGTAATTTATGTAAAAATAGATCGTCGCCGTAAAATCCCGGTTACAACTTTACTTAGAGCACTAGGCTATGGTACTAATACCTCTTTACATGAATTATTTAAAGAAGTTGATAACGGCGAGACTAATTATATTGCAGCTACTATCGAAAAAGATACTTCTAGAGGCACCAACGAAGCCTTAATTGAGGTCTTTCGAAGAGTGCGACCAGGTGATTTAGCTACGGTTGATAATGCTAAAGGCATGATCGAACGCATGTTATTTGATCCACGACGCTTTGATTTAAGTGAGGTTGGTCGCTATAAGGTTAATGAGCGTTTAGAAAATATTAAAAAGCTACTAGGCTTGAATTATCAGATAGATAACACGCCGGAAAATCGCACTTTAATGCTAGATGACCTAGTGGCAGTAATTGCTGAAATTATCCGCCTTAATAATACGCAAGAAGCGCCTGATGATATTGACGCTTTTTATAACCGTCGCGTTAAGTTAGTTGGCGAACTGGTGGCGCACCAATTCCGCATCGGCCTTTTGCGCTTGAACCGTAATGTGCGTGATCGTATGAGTGTGGCAGATATCGACACTGTATCACCAGCTAACCTAGTGAACGCAAGGCCAATTGTAGCAGCGGTACGTGAATTCTTTGCTTCATCGCAGCTATCTCAGTTTATGGATCAGGCCAACCCAATTTCAGAGCTTTCGCATAAGAGACGATTAAGTTCAATGGGGCCGGGTGGCCTGACGCGTGAGCGTGCTGGTATTGAGGTGCGCGATATTCACCCAACACATTACTCACGTGTTTGTATAGTTGAAACACCAGAGGGTGCTAATGTGGGTTTGGTAATTAACTTGGCATCATATGCCAGAATTAATGAATACGGTTTTATTGAGGCGCCTTATCGTAAAGTTGTGAATGGCAAGGTAACTGACGAAGTTATCTATATGGACGCAGCTAAAGAGGCGCGCGAAGTGATTGCAGAAAGTTCAGTAGAGTTGAACGAAGACGGTACCTTTAAGTTAGATCGTGTTGATGCTCGTCGTAACTTACAGCCAGAAACTGTTGATGCCAATGAAGTTAATTATATGGATGCTAGCTCAATGCAGGTTATTGGTACAACAGCATCACTTATTCCATTTGTTGAAAAAACTCGTATTGACCGTAACTTGATGGGCGCAAACATGCAGCGACAGGCGGTGCCACTAATTAATCCAAGTGCGCCGATTGTTGGTACTGGTATTGAACATGATTTAGCGAAAAATACAGCAGCCTTAATTTCTGCTGAAGCTAATGGCGAAGTTATCAAGGCTGACGCCAATGAAGTACAGGTTCGCTATTCTGCTGATTGGGTTGGCTCGTATCATCCACAACATTTCGTGAAGTCAAACGAAGATCGATCTTTCAACCAAAGAGTAGTGGTTAATCGTGGTCAAAAGGTTAAGAAGGGTCAGCCAATTATTGAAGGCGCTAGTGTGGCCGACGGCGAAATTGCTTTAGGACGAGATTTACTTGTAGCCTATATGCCTTGGCGTGGCTATAACATGGACGACTCGATTATTATTAGTCGACGCTTAGTTAAAGATGATGCCTTAACCAGTATTAATATTACTAGTTCAATGGTAGAAGTGCGCGATACTAAATTAGGTAAAGAAAAGGTAACGCGCGATATTCCAAATGCTAGCGAAGAGGCTTTACGTAACCTAGATGATAACGGCATTATCACGGTCGGCGCTGAAGTCAAGCCAGGTGATGTTTTGGTTGGCAAAATTACACCAAAGGGTGAACAAGAGCTAAGCTCGGAAGAGCGCTTATTAAGAGCTATATTTGGCGAAAAAGCTAAAGATGTACGCGATACTTCGCATCGTGTTGGTCGTAGTGAAGGCGGTAAAGTTGTGGCAGTTAAGATTTTTGATAGAGAATCGGGCTATGAACTTAAGGCTGGAGTGTTACAGCAAATTGAGATTTTTGTTGCTCAAGAGCGTAAAGTGCAAGTGGGCGATAAACTAGCTGGACGCTATGGTAACAAGGGTGTAGTGGCGCGTATCTTACCAGAAGAAGATATGCCATTTATGGCAGACGGCACTCCAATAGATATGATTTTGAACCCGATGGGCGTGCCGTCACGCATGAACCTAGGCCAGTTGTTTGAGGTTCACATTGGTATGGCCGCTCGAGCGCTAGGCTATAAGGTAGCCACACCAGCCTTTAATGGCATACCTAACGAAGTTATTGCAGATGAACTAGAAAAAGCTGGTTATGATAGAAGCGGTAAAGTGCAGCTATTTGATGGCCGTACCGGTGAGCCATTCAAAGAGCAAACTACAGTAGGTATGATGTATATGATCAAGTTACATCACATGGTTCTAGATAAGATCCATGCCCGATCTACTGGTCCATATACAACTGTCACACAACAGCCCTTGGGCGGTCGAGCTCATAATGGTGGCCAGCGCTTTGGCGAAATGGAAGTTTGGGCGCTTGAAGCTTATGGCGCAGCTACAACTCTACAGGAAATGTTGACCATTAAGTCTGACGATGTTAAGGGTAGGGCAAGAGCCTACGAAAGTATTATTAAAGATACGCCAATTGAAGGTCCAGATATACCAGAGGGCTTTAAAGTCTTAGTTAAGGAATTGCAGGGTTTGGGCTTGCGTGTAGATTTAATAGACGACGATGAGTTACGTGATGCGGAAAGTGCTGTAACTGAAGCTGGTGATGGCGGTAAGGTAGACGATGACGAAGAAGAAGTTGAAATTACACCGGAAGATATCGGCGACATCATGGAAGAAGGCGACACTAACGAAGAAGATGACAATACAACGGTTGTGCCAGATGATGACGAAGAGAATTTAATAGAAGACGATAATAATAGTGATGAATTAACCGATAAAGAGGAGGAAGCGTAATGGCAAGGCAAGACGACGGAAAATCAATCGCTGATTTTGATGCAGTACGACTAGCTGTAGCTAGCGAAGAAGACATTATGTCTTGGTCTTATGGCGAAGTCTTAAAGCCAGAAACAATTAACTATCGCACACAAAAGCCAGAGCGTGACGGTTTGTTTTGCGAAAGGATTTTTGGACCCAGCAAAGACATTAATCCACACGATAGCAAATTAAGAGGCGTACGTAGCCGCGAGGCCGCTGTAGATAAAAATGGTGAATTAGTTACTAAGGCATCAGCTAGGCGCGAACGTATGGGACATATTCGCCTAGCTACACCAGTTGCCCATATTTGGTTTATGCGTGGCGTACCTAGCGCCATGTCTTTAGTGCTTGACTTAACAGTTAAAAATCTAGAGCGTCTAGCTTATTTTCAGTCTTATGTTATTTTGTCTGCTGACAGCGAACGCATTGAACAGCTAAAAGTTGAGGCTGAGGACGAATTTAATGCTGGTCGAGCAGCTATTAAAATGCGTTACGACAATGCTATGACAGCACCAGAAGACGATGGCGGTGCCGATGTTGATGTCAAGGCAATGGCGAAGCAAATGAGCCAAGAGCTAGACGACTTAACTGAGGCCTACAACGAAAAGAAGTCTATTTTAGATAGTTTGGTTAAGGGTGCAATGATGAGCGAAAATGCTTATCGCAACTTACCAGAGGAATATGAGGACTTAATAGAAGTTGGTATGGGTGGCGAGGCATTGCATCGTTTACTAAGTGAAATTGATCTAGATGATTTGATTAAAGAGCTCAGTGATTTAGCCGAACAGAAAAAGGGTCAGGTTAAAAAGAAGATACAAAAGCGCCTAAAAATGCTAGAAGGCATGAGATCAGCAGGCATTAGACCAGAATCGATGTGCTTGACTGTACTACCGGTAATACCACCAGATCTACGCCCAATGGTACAGTTAACAGGTGGTCGCTTTGCAACATCTGACCTTAACGATCTTTATCGTCGAGTTATCAATCGTAATAACCGCCTAAAGAAGCTAGCAGACTTAAACGCTCCAGAAGTAATTACACGCAATGAAATGCGTATGCTACAAGAAGCAGTCGATGCCTTAATTGACAACTCTTCTGCGCGTGGTTCTAGAGTAGCTCAAGCTACCGGCAACCATCGCAAGCTAAAGTCATTATCGGACTTGCTAAAGGGTAAACAGGGGCGATTCCGCCAAAACTTGCTAGGTAAACGAGTTGATTATTCTGGTCGATCTGTTATCGTGTCTGGTCCAGAATTAAAACTAAACGAGTGCGGGTTGCCTAAAACTATGGCACTAGAAATGTTTAAGCCGTTTGTTATCTCTAAATTATTAGAGTGGGAACAGGCCCATAACATTCGCACCGCTCAAAGATTAATTGAGTCTGGGCAACCAGTTGTTTGGGATGCATTAGACGAAGCCATTAAAGGTAAATACGTTCTATTAAACCGAGCGCCAACTTTACACCGCTTATCAATTCAGGCTTTTCAGCCAAAATTAATCGAAGGCCAGGCAATTCAAGTTAACCCACTAGTTACATCTGGATTTAACGCCGACTTTGATGGCGATACGATGTCGGTTCACCTGCCACTATCGGATGAGGCACAGGCTGAAGCACGCGACTTGATGTCAGCCGCTAATAACCTATTAAAGCCATCTGATGGTTCGCCGGTACTTTCGATTTATCAGGATATAGTGTTAGGCTGCTACTACTTAACTTATAACAAGCTAAGTGCTCAGCTTAAAGAGGGTGAGAAGCCACGCACCTTTATTAGTATTGATGAGGCGATTATGGCTCACGATAAGGGTGAGATTAAATATCAAACACCGATTGTTGTGCGATTTAGAGGTCAAACATTAGAGACAACTTTAGGTCGTGTTATGTTTAACGAAACACTGCCAGAAGATTTTCCATATGTTAATGACGTATTAACCAAGAAGAAGGTTAGTCGCGTTTTAGCTCGTATTTTTAACAGCTATGGTGCTGAAGTGACAGCTAGAACTGCAGATAAAATTAAAGTTTTAGCACTAGAATATGCTACCCGTTCAGCAGTATCAACTGGCATGGATGATTACTTTGAAATTGAAGGACTAGATAACATTACAGCTGAGGGTGACGAAAAGGTGGCGCAAATTGCCGAACAATATAATCAGGGATTAATTACCAACAATGAGCGCTATAAATTAACAGTCAAAACTTGGCGTGATGTTGACGCAAAAGTTACTGATGAAGTCGATAAACACTTAAAAGATATTGATAGCGCTGTTTCGGTTCTAGCTAATTCTGGAGCGCGTGGTTCGGTTGATAACATTAAGCAAGCTGGTGCTACGATTGGCGTGCAGGTTGATGCCTCTGGTCGTGAGATTGAGTTGCCAGTTAAAAATAGCTACAAGCGCGGTATGACACCACTAGAGGCTTTCGTGGTGACTCGTGGCTCACGCTATGGCGCTGTTTCAACTGCCTTAAAGACGGCTGATTCAGGTTATTTAACACGTAGATTAGTTGATGTTTCTCAGGATGTCTTTACTGTACCAGATGAGGGCGCAATGGAAGATCCGGGCTTTTCGATTTATCGCAATGAAACTGATATTACAATGATCAAATTTGCTGATCGATTATCTGGTCGTTATGCAGCCGAAGACATCAAAGATTATGTCAAACGTGGCCAGCTTATTACGCCAGATATTGCAGAGGCAATTGAGGCTGATGAAGAGATTTCAGAGGCCAAGATTATGTCAGTACTGTCAACGCCAGAGCTATCTGGTATTCCACGCAAGTCCTATGGTATTGATATGTCAACAGGTTTCTTAGTAGCCGATGCAGAGCCTATTGGAGTGATTGCTGCTCAGTCAGTGGGTGAGCCGGGAACACAGTTAACCTTGGATACCAAACACAGTGGCGGTGTTGGCGGTGATAACATCTCGCAAGGTTTACCGCGTGTAGAGGAGCTTTTAGAGGTCCGTTCACCAAAGGGTGAGGCTATCTTAACATCAGCTGATGGCACAGTGTCGGTTTCTGGCGGCGATGATGAAAACGACTATATCGTTAAAGTCACACCGATTGCTGGTCATACTGAATCAATTGCAATTACTGATAATCAAGAGATTAAAGTTAAAGATGGCGCAAGCGTTAAAGCTGGTGATATTTTAGCTAGCAACGACGCTGAAGGTCTGCCACTAGTTGCTCCATTTGACGGCGTAGCTAGTGTTAGCGATAGCGCAATTACTTTAACGGCAGCTAAAGAAGATCCGACTGAATATAGAATTCCTAATTATAGGCAGTTAGCAGTTAAAGATGGCGATCATATTGTCGCTGGTGATCAAATTACAACTGGCTCAATTGATTTGCACGACTTAATGAAGTATAAAGGCGTAGCTGAGACACAACGCTATATAATTAATGACGTTTTAAGGATTTACGCCGCTCAAGGTCAGGATATATCGCCAAAGCATCTAGAAGTAATTGTTCATCAGATGTTTAGTCGAGTGCGTATCGAAGAGCCTGGTGATAGTCAGTTTGTGGCTGGTGATATCGCTTCTAAATCTTTAGTAGTAGATATTAACAAAAAGTTAGTTGAGCAGGGTAAAAAGCCGGCAGAATTTACGCAGCTATTACTTGGTATTACCAAAGTATCAATTAACAGCGACTCATTCTTGTCAGGTGCATCATTCCAGGATACTACACGCGTGCTTATATCAGCGGCTACTTCTGGTCGAATTGATCACTTGAGAGGATTAAAAGAGAATGTGATTATTGGTCGCAAAATTCCTGTTGGTACCGGTGTTATTGACGAACCGGTATACGCTGCTGCAGAAGATATAGCTGAAGAAGCCGAAAAAACAGAATAAGCTTACACCTTAAACACCCTTTTGACAAAATTAGTTATGGGGTGTTTAATTTTTGTGGTGGACTTTGCGTCTTATTTTGCTAAAATGCTTTAGGTTATTTACATTTTGTATGGTCACATGCTAAAATAATTATAAGTTAAAGAGGGAGGGCAAGTGGATATACCAGCCGTATTTAGTGACGACAGTAAGTCTGCAGGTAATAGCAGTCAGACGGCTAAATTAGATCAAAGTAATTTTAATATGAATCAGTCGATGCAATCGTTTGATCCATTGGCTGGCTTTGATATGAATGAGACTGAAGGCAAAAAGCGTGAACATCTAGTTGTTAATGACACCGTAGAAGCGAGTGATAATTCAGCCATTGGTAATTTTAAAACTATTACAGAGAAGCGAAAAAACGCTAATAATCGACCAGCCCCAAATCTAAATTTAAGTACACCACAACAGTCGCCAGCACAGCCCGAGCCAGCAACGGACAATCAGATAGTCGAAAAGGATGCGGACTTTGCTATTGCCGATCCTGATAAAATGGATTTTATTAAAACTTATACCGCACCATTTGATTCAATTGTCGAGCGATCGACTATTGCTGTGCAAAAGATTTTAGATTCTATTGACCAGACAGTACGTGATCATAGTAATGATATTGTTATACCAGATGAAGCACTAGAATTTATCAACGAAAAGCCAGAGGATGGCAAGGTGGGTAAATTTGATGAAGCGCAGCAAATTGTTCGTTTAGTGATGTCAAAAGCTAATGAAGCTAAAGATCAATCGGAGCAAGCCGCCAAAGAGGCTGCAAAAATTTATGACGATATTCAACAATTTAAACATGATACCGAAACTCAGATTCAGTCGATTAAAAATCGCGATGAGTTTGGCCGAGCCAAAGATGACATTAATAGCCACTACGCAGTTACTAGCCCTAGCAATCTTTAGCTAAATTTAAGTTATGGCTATTTAAAACCCGCCAAATCGGCGGGCTTTTATTTTTTACAAGTTCATGGGGCGACTAACAGGATTCGAACCTGCGACCTCCGGAGCCACAATCCAGCGCTCTAACCAACTGAGCTATAGTCGCCATGCGATATTAAACTTATAACAATACTAGCAAATTTTAGATAACTATTCAATTATCAAGAAAGATTATTCAGGTAAATTAGAGCTCTCTAAAGGTAGTAATTTTGGCACCTAGTGAGTTAAGCCTATTATAAAAATCTTGATAGCCACGATTAATGTTATAAACATCACGTAAAGTTGAGGTGCCGGGTGCAGCCAGCATAGCTAGCAAGATAACAACACTAGGTCTTAATGCCGGTGGTGCAATTACATCGGCAGCTCGCCAGTTAGTCTTGCCCGTTATATATACGCGATGGGGGTCAACAAGCTCTACGTTGGCGTTAAGCTTATTTAATTCAGTCAAATATATAGCTCTATTTTCAAATGCCCAGTCATGTATCAAGGTCCTACCTTTAGAGGCTGTAGCAATTAGGCCAAAAAAAGGCAAGTTATCTTGGTTGATACCAGGAAATGGTAGGGCGGCAATTTTATCAGTTGGTGCTTCTAAGCTGGACTGGGCTAGCTTAATGTCAACTAGCCGAGTATGCCCGTTAGCAGCTTTATACTCTGGGCTTAAGCCATAAATTAAACCCATTTGTCGCAGGGTAGCTAGCTCTAGCTCTAAGAATTCAATCGGTGCTCGCTTAATGGTGATATCTGAATTGGTAATAATACTAGCTGCGATAAAGCTCATAGCTTCTATAGGATCTTCACTTACGCTGTATTCAACATTTTGAGAGATATTTTTTCGCCCTTTGATCTTTAGAACGGTTGTGCCAATGCCTTCAATTTTTACACCGAGCTTTTGCAAGAAAAAGCATAAATCTTGTACCATATAATTAGGGCTAGCGTTTCTAATGGTAACATCACATTCACTTAAGGCGGCTGCCATAATAATGTTTTCAGTCACAGTGTCGCCACGCTCTAAAAGAATGATGTCTTGGTCGGGACATTTTAGCTCAGTTTTAACTTTATAATAATCGGCATAAGGTGGTATGCTAACATTAACACCGAATTCCGACAAGCCAATTAAGTGGGGTGAAACTGTTCTACTACCAAGCGAACAGCCGCCGGCAAAAGGTAGCTTAAAATTATTATATTGATGTGATAGTGGACCTAGAAGCATCAGGATAGAGCGAGTTTTTTTAGCTGCTTCTATATTAATATTGTCTAACTTTAATTTACTGGGCACAGAAACCTCAATATCTTCTTGGTTAAGCCACTTTATTTTTACGCCAATTGATTCTAAGACTTCGATTATACGGTTGACTTCTTCAATTTTAGCAATACGCCTAATGGTGGTTTTGCCACGATTCAAAAGACAGGCGCACAGTAGACTGACGCTAGCGTTTTTACTGGTATTAACGGCAATTTCACCTTGAAGTTTGCTGCCGCCATCAATCCTTAAGCTTAATTTGCTAGTATTGCCTAGGGTTATAATTTCACTATTAAGGGCGTCGGATATGCGAGCGATAATTTCTAAACTAATATTTTGAGCGCCTTTTTCAATACGATTAACTGCTGATTGACTAGTGCCAAGAATTTTAGCCAATTCAGATTGTGTTAGGCCGTGGTTAGCCCGTAATTCTGATATTAATTTGCCAATTTTATTACGATAAGCTTTTTCCATTACTTAAAGTATTTTATATCATAAGGCGCATAAATACAAAAAATGAAAAGCCAAAATGAGGCCATAGATCTTTAAGCTATTTGGCAGGGCTTTGCTTCTTCGGGTAGACTAAATCAATTAGTATAATAGCGCTACTTATTAAGGCGACAATGGGGCCGTAGCCCACTAGACCTAGCCAAGCGCTAGCGCTATGGTCTAGTAAATTATAGCTAATACTTAATAATATAATTAGCATTAGCATTAAAAACATAGTAATTAAAGCGATAGCACGAGAGCCGCTAACAGCAGCAATAACGCCAATAATAGCAATAGCTAAAATTACAATAGATAGAGTTATTTGATTAAGTATATCAATTGAAAGGTTGACGCCAAGGCTAGAGCTGTGTGGAAGTAGATTATTAATTGAACGTTGTGCCGGAAAACTACCAAACCATTCCAGCCAAGCACTTAAGGTGAATAGACTACTAGCCAATAATATTATTAGTCGACGCCAGACATTCATAATTGTTTATCTTTTAATCTTAATGATACTATACCGGGTAGTTTTATGCCAGATAAAAATTCTAGACTAGCACCTCCGCCAGTAGATATGTGACTAAAACTATTGCCTTTTTGGCTATCCCAATGACGTACAAAGTCAGCGGTATCGCCACCGCCAATAATGCTAGCAGGCCTACTCTTTGACTTTAGAATACTAAGTGCCAAGCGCGCTGATCCATGTGCAAAGTTGTTATATTCTGACATACCTAAGGTTCCATTCCAGATAACAGTTTTACTGCTTTCAATTACAAAATCAATTAGATCGCTAGTTTCATGACCAATATCATAAATTTTCGCTTGAGGATTAATTGCAGATAGGCTGCTAAGCTTAACCTCTGTTCGTTGGTCAGACAAGCTGCCACTTTTCGCAATAGCAACATCAATCGGTAGAATGAAGTGTCTAGCCATATCGTTACCATATCTACGTTTAGCTTGAAGCATAATTTCAGCCACTATTTGATCAGATTCATTGTCAACTAAGCTGTCGCTAACATTATAGCCAAGGTGCTTTAAGAAGTTGTTGGCGAGTGCGCCACCGATAATGACATTGTCGGCAATATCGATAAATTTCTTAATTAGGCTAATTTTGTCATTAATTTTAGCGCCACCGATTACAGTAGTTAAGGGTCGACGAGGGTTTTTTATGGCATTAGTTAAAGCTAGGTACTCTTTTTCTAAGAGCAGCCCAGCCACGGCTGGTAGGAATTTTGTAATTGCAGCGGTTGAGGCGTGGGGTCGATGAACTACGCCAAAGCCGTCTTGCACAAAAATATCAGCATTACTACTTTCTGATAACTCTTTGGCAAAATTTAGATCATTTTGTTCTTCCTCTTTATGAAAACGCAAATTTTCTAACATAACAATATCGCCAGACTTCATTTGCCTGGTTAGATTAAGAACTGATTCTCCAATGCAGTCGCTAGCTAGAATGATGGGTTGGTTTAAACAATCCTGGAGAGCGTTAGCAACTGGCCTTAGACTATATTTTTGATCAACCTTACCTTTTGGCCTACCTAGATGGGATATAATAACGACTTTAGCTCCATTTTTAGATAGGTATTTTATAGTTGGCAGAGATGCAATTATGCGCAAGTTGTCAGTTATGTTGCCATTATCATCTAGTGGCACATTGTAGTCAGTGCGCAGTAAAATAGTGCTATTTTTTACATCAATATCTTTGATCGTTTGATACGGGAATTGCCCACCCATATTGACCCCCTAACTTTCTACTTGATTAGAAAAATCCATTAAACGTATAGTATTAGCAATGCCTTTATTAGCCATATTGCTATAGACGCACTGGATTAAAATAATTTTTGGATCAGGCTTACCAAAGAAGTTTTCACTGACTAATTTTCTAGCAATTGATTCGCATTCACCCGCTTGACCGATAAAAGTACGGCCACTAAATAATAAACTTAGGCGGTTAGCTAGTTTGCTAGTTGGTACAACTGCCAGCATAGGAATATCGGGTCGGTTAACGGCGACATTTCGTGCCATCCAGCCACTAGCTGATTCAACCATGATGGCGTCAGCGTCTATTTTTTTAGCAAGATCAATAGCGGTTTTAGCGATAGCATCGCGTTGAGGATCGCTACCATTGCGAACGTATAGAGAATAAACGGGACGGTCTTTTTGGGTATACATCAAGGTTTTATTCATGATAGTAACAGCTTCAACTGGATATTTACCCATAGCAGTTTCGTCTGATAGCATAACGGCATCGGCGCCCTCAATAGCGGCAGTAGCGATATCGCTAACTTCGGCACGAGTCGGCTCGGGGCTGTCAACCATAGAGGCTAGCATTTGAGTTGCAACAATGCAGAATTTACAGTGTTTTTGGCAAAGTTCGATAATCCGACGCTCTAGAATTGGTACTATTTCTGCACCAGCTTCAACAGCTAGATCACCCCTTGCCACCATAACACCATCACTAGCGATTACAATATCCTCTAGGTTTTTAGGATCGGCCGCAGTTTTGGTCTCTAGCTTTGTTATGATCATACGATCGCTGCCTTTTGACTCTAGCAGTCTACGCAGTTTTATAACATCTTCGGCAGTATGGACAAAAGAGATTGCAGTAAAGTCGATATCTTTATCAAGGCTCCACTCGAGGTCTGCTAGATCTTTGGCAGTCAAAGAATCGGCGGCTGCACCTGCCATGTCGGGTAGATTAATCGCCTTGCGTGATAAAACAAAGCCACGGTTAAGAGCTTTTACCCAGACGGTATTATTTTCGATTCTTTGGACGATAGTTTTAATTTTGCCATCAAATAGGTAAATGGCATCGCCAGGTTTGCATTTATCGGTCAAGTCGTATTGCGATGGTAGGTTATTGCCACCATCATGCTCTATACCATAAGTTAAACCGAGTTCGTCATTAGCTTCAATGTTATAACGCATATCGTCTTTTAGCTGACCTAAGCGGATTTTGGGCCCTTGGAGATCTTGAACAATAGCGATATGCCGATTAAGTTTTTGTTCGATAGCGCGAATACTAGCTATTTCCTGGATACGCTCTTGTTCGCTGCCGTGACTAAAGTTCATTCGGCAAGCATTTACGCCAGAGCGAATAATTTGCTCTAAAATTTCGGGCGAGTCAGTAGCTGGTCCGATTGTTGCTAAAATTTTGGTACGTTTAATAGTGTCAATATGAGCCATAGATTGTTTTGTTCCCTTTTTAATTGTTAGTTAATTTTTCTCTTACTGTAAGAATTTCTTGGATGCGTTCCACCACTTCACTAGGCAATAGATTGGCTTTAATTATGTAGTCAGAAATATCCCATTTAGCTAACCGTTTTGGCGCCGATACGTCATCTATGTTTGTCAAGACAACGATTGGTGTAGCCATGGCAGTTTTAATTTCCCTTAGTTTGTCTAGCACAACTTCACCACCTAAATCAGGTAAAGTTAAGTCTAGCAAAATTAGGTCGGGGACTTCCTCTTTTACCATTTTGATGCCATTCATGCCGTTATCGGCGACGCTAACTTCGTAGCCAGAAGACTCTAGCTTCATGCGATACATCTGTGAAATTAATTGGTCATCTTCTATGATAGAAATTCTTGCCATAGCTTATATTATAACATCGCTACTTAAATAGCGCTATAATTCCGGCTAAAATCACTATTAAAGCTAACGCAATTAAGCCGATACGTTTTATAAGGCTTTTATGGTCAACTAGCCATTGTTGCCAATCTGGCCGCACAACAGCGCTAACTCTGCGAATCCGCTGAACGTCATTGGTGGGCCTTTTAGTCTTTACTTGCCGACGCTTCTTTTTGGTTTTTGCCATAAGATTATTATAGCAAAAATATAGGATACTATTTTCTAAGTTCTATAGTTAGCCTAGAATTCCAGCCATAAGTGGGGCATGATCAGATAGTTCACGGGCGCGATCTAGATCGATTTGATATTCCCAGCCGTCAAAAGCATATTGTCGGCCATAACTGTAGCCGTAATTAAATAAGTAATCAATGCGACGCTCTGGGGCATAGTGAGTGTTAAACTTAGCTTCGACGTCAACAATAGGACCATGGTTAAATGAGGTCTTGATAGGTTCGCGGCCACCCATTTCAAGAATAAGGTCTTGCGCCTCAACCCACAAGGTGCTTGTGCCATTAATAGCTTGGCTGCCGGTTAAGAACTTGATAGCGGGTTCGTTAGGCGTGGCGTTAAAATCGCCACCTAAGATTACGGCATTACCCTTGGCTTTGGCGATTTTATCAATCACCATGATTTCATTTAGACGGACAGTCTGGGCGATACCACCCCATGATCCGTGATAAGAAATTACAGATAGAATATCGTTACCGTAGTCAAGTGGTGTTTCTGTGTCGGCACTTCTATCTTCGGGGCCAACATATTTAGGCGCTTTATCTCTAATGGTTAGCTTGTCATTAGGTATAAGATCAACAACTGTAGCGTCAAAAACAATTTGACTAGCTAGTCGTTTAACGGGGCGATGCTCTTTAAAAGTTTTTCGATCATAGGCAACGGCAGAGGTGCCTTCCATATTTTTGGCGTTGGGGTGCAAAACCAAGTGATAGCCAGCTTTTTTAAATTGATTTACCGTTTGGTCTAGAAATTCGCAGTCCACTTCTTGAAGTAAAGCAATATCGGGATTTAATTCTTTTATAAACTTAACGATGTCGCCAAGTCTTTTTTCATAATTTTTGTGTATTCGTATATTCCACGTCAATATTTTATATTTTGTTTTTAGTGTTTTTATCTTTATCATAGGCTTATTATAATAACATAAGTTAGTTAATTTGGCTAGGGTGGTTTTAGTACTTTTAGCAAAAGAAAATAAAGTTATCTATGGTATTATAAAAACATTAATAGATAAAATAAAAATTAAACTAAAATGCTAATCCTAAGTGTAATAATATTTGCTTTAACTTGTATTAGTCTGTGTGTCAATACGAGAAAAGTCTCGCTGTTATTGCATGGGGCAGGTTGCTTAACAGCAGCACTGTATAACACGCTTTTGCTATCTTACACGGTTGCAATAATGAATGTTATTTTCTTTATGCGTTCGGTGATTTATATGCGAAGAAATCGTTATAGTGCGCTTACTAATTTAATAATTTTGATTGTGTTTATGGCTTTACTTATTATTAGCTGCGTTGTTACGTGGGATGGGTTAGTCTCAATTTGGCTACTACCAACATCATTGTATCGCTCGTATTGCCTGTGGCAGAAAGATATGAAATTAATTAGATTGTCGGGCGCTTTGTCGGGGTTTTCCAGTTTAGTTTATTATATTGCTTTCGGAGCCTGGCTAGTTGCCGCTGGTAGCTTGCTGACGACTCTTGTTAGTGCATATGAGTATTACATCAAAGATATCCGTAGAAAGAAAAAGTCAAAACACGCAATTTCCTATCATCACAGATTACGTTATCTCTGATTCAATACTAATATCTTTGTGATATTATAAGGGTGCTAACAAATAAAATAAAAAATTAAATTGAAATGTTAATTACAATAAGTGCGATAGTATTTGCTTTGATGTGTATCAGCTTATGCGTCAATACGCGAAAAGTATCACTTTCGTTTCAGGGGGCAAGTTGTTTAGCTGAGGCTTTGTATAATACGCTAATATCTTCTTATACAGTAGCGACCTTAAATATTATTTGCTTTGTCCGTGCATTAGTTTATATGCGCCGAAATCACTATAGTGCACTAACTAATTTAATAATCCTGATTGTATTCATGACCCTATTAATTGCAGGCTGTATTATTACGTG
This sequence comes from uncultured Candidatus Saccharibacteria bacterium, assembly GCA_947253405.1. Lineage (GTDB taxonomy): Bacteria > Patescibacteriota > Saccharimonadia > Saccharimonadales > Saccharimonadaceae > Nanoperiomorbus. Next base: position 17,417 of record CAMXZF010000007.1, read on the forward strand.
GAGCGGCTTAGTTTCAATCTGGCTATTACCAGCGACACTATTGCGATCGTATTGCCTGTGGCAGAAAGACATGAAATTAATTAGATTGTCGGGAGCTTTGTCGGGGTTTTTGCATGTAACGTATTACGTAGCTTTTGGCGCTTGGCTAATTGCCGCAGGATGGCTGTTGACGTTTATCGTTAGTATGCACGGATATTACACTAAAGATTTTTGTAAAAAGAAAAAGTCAAAACACGCGATTTCCTATCATCGTAGATTGCGTTATCTTTAAATTAAAAATTTATACGTGCTATAATTTAGAAAGCAATATTTGCGCCCTTAGCTCAGCGGATTAGAGTACTTGGCTTCGAACCAAGGGGTCGCAGGTTCGAACCCTGCAGGGCGTACCAGAATTTATTTATGACAAAGTTACTAAGTGGACTTGAATTGGCGCCCTTTATTAAAGAGCGACAACTGCATCAGGTTAGAGGTTTAATACAGCATTTTAAGGTTCAGCCTAGACTGGCTATTATTCAAGTTGTCAATAATCCGGTTACTAGCTTATATACAAATATTAAAAAAAATTATGGCAACGATATTAAAGTAGTGGTCGATGTAATTAAAATTGATCAGGTAAAAGTAGCAAACTTAATAAAGCAACTAAATAGTGATAATAAAATAACCGGTATTATTGTGCAGCTGCCGCTAACTGATACAAGTGAGACTGATAGTCTAGTTAATTTGATAGACCCTAAAAAGGATGTTGATGGACTAGGTATAAATTCGTTATGGGATAGCGCTACCGCCACAGCTATCAATTGGTTATTTGCCGGTTATAATATTGATTTAGTAGGTAAATCAATCGCCATAGTTGGTAAAGGCAGACTAGTTGGCAAGCCACTAGAAAAAATGTGGCGTAATTCGGGTCTAGAGGTTTCATCTTATGATGACAAGGTGAGTGATTTAAAAAAAGAGCTTTTTAGTAAAGATATTGTTGTTAGTGCTACTGGACAGCCACGCCTAATTAAGTCAGATATGATAAAAAGTGGCGCTATAGTAATTGATGTGGGTGCCGCTACTGATCGGGGTAAAGTAGTGGGAGATTTAGACGATGAAGTTAGGGTGCGCCAGGATTTGACGTTAACTCCCCTAAAGGGTGGAGTTGGGCCGCTAACGGTCGCCGCTTTAATGGACAATGTTATTAGAGCAGCTTATAAATCCATTAAATAAAATTTCCACTCCCTTAATGAGTGGAAAATAATTTTGGTGATCTCGCCGGGAATCGAACCCGAATTGTCAGGATGAAAACCTGATGTCCT
>CAMXZF010000008.1 GCA_947253405.1 uncultured Candidatus Saccharibacteria bacterium
TCTAAAGTAGCAAATTTATTGAAGGAAAATAGGTAAGATGAAAAAAATTTTTAACTTGTCCTTAAACTTGTTTTTAGCAAGTTTTGTGCTGCTAGGCACTATGAGTTCATTAGTTCTAGCGCAGGACAAACAAGCGGAACCGCTATCTAATAAAACAAAAAACTCGCAAGAAACATTGTTAAAGAAACCAAAAGCTATTAAGGATTCATTAACTACATCGGCCAAAAAACAAAATCAACCCCCAGTAGAAAATCAAGCGCAAGTTAGCTATAAATACCAAGCAAAAGATTCTATGGGGCGAGTTATTACTGATATTCCCGCAGATATTTTAGCTACTTTACCAAAAACAGAAACTAAGAATCTAGGCGATACAGCAAATCCAACGCAACCCCAAAAAACTAAGTTTGAAATAAACTATAAAGACAGAATTGGTACTTGGAGCTTTAATGGCTGGACAAAGAAAAGTCTTCAGGTGACGGGTGATCCAACTAAAGATGTTTTTGTTGGTAATTGGACCTTTAGAGATATAGGCTTCGGTAAAAGTCCCTATCTAGGAAACCAATTTATAAACCTTGATCTGCAAAAAAAACTAAGGTTAGGCAAAATCTATCTAGAGCTTAAAATCGATAGACTTAAAAATGTCGATCCACCAAAAGAAGAGCCATTTCACGTCCCTACAACCTACAGCATTACGGCTTTACTATCTGACGATAAAGGCCAAACAAGAACCGGCACATATGGAGATTCTAGTAAAATTGTAGCTACAGGCACCTACAAGAAAGATCCCGATTGGCCTAAATGGTCACAGAAAAAAGAAGAGCCTACTGAAGGCGGTTATCTGATTGACTCTTACGGCAAGCCAGTAAACCTACCTTTATTTGATGAAAATGGTGTAGGCATACAATATAGTATTCAAAATCTTGACTTTCCTTTTACTGACGGAAAAAATGGCTCTGATCATCACCCCCGCTGGTGGTCTACCAATATGACACCAAACGCAGCCTTTTATCCACCAGACCCTAAAACTGGCGAGATCGTTGCATGGACTAGATTCTTTAACAGCTACACCGAACTTGTTAGCTCAGAATTTCGTAGCACATGGATAACTAGTACTCCAGAAGCGGATCGTCCTGATATTAGAGCAGTTGTCCCTCCTAATGATCCTAGCAATCCTGATGAATCTGCGATATATATTCCTCTTTTAAAGAAAAACTATAAAGATAATCCGGAAAATTTCGTGCGTGCAAGAACTGATGGAGTAAATGATAGTTGGCTTCATAATTATACATATGATGAAGATAAGGAACAATTTGGTCTTCTAGATCATTATAGAGACAATGATACAGGTGAAGAGTTTAGCGACTTAAGAGAAAAATTCCCTGTCACTCTAGAAGGGCTTGATCAAAATGGTTTCATTGAAAAAGATGGCCACCGCTTTAAATCAAGTATTACCTATGATATCTATGACGGTGCTTTTGCGACCTTCCAAGAAGAATACAAACTAACCTTCCACACTGAAGGCGGTAAATTTGCTGACCAGAAAACTGAGAAGTCCTTCCCTGTCCTTCATGGTGACAAACTAAAAGATACAGTTCAGAATCCAACTCGTGAGTTCTATGTCTTTAAGGGCTGGCGTGTAGGTAAAGATGATCCAGTTAAGCCATTTGATCCAGCAACTAACGTAACTTCCAATATGGATATGTATGCTATGTGGGAAAAGAAACCCATGGTAGTAACTGAAGAGCCTAAAGTATCTGATGGATCTGGCAACCAAGTAGCCGACAAAGACTACCGTAAAGTAACCTTTGACTCTAATAGCGGTGCATTTGGCGGTAACAGTAAATCTGTTTCCTACTGGATTCTAAAAGATGCTAGCTTTGCTGAAGCTAAAGACTTCACTAACCAAGCTGGTCAAAAAGTCTTAGCTATACCAACTGCCAATAAAGACGATCACGATTGGTTAGGCTGGTCTCAAGACAAAAGCAAGACAACTGGTGACTACAAGTCTGATCTAACTAACTTCCAAGAAGCTGCTGGTTCAACTGCTGATCTAACCTTCTATGCTATCTACAAAGAAAAAGCTAAAGGTACAGTTGAATATAAGTTTGAAGCTAAAGATGCTAGCGGTGCGACTGTAGCTGCATTGCCACAAGAGCTAGCAGCCTTACTACCAACTGACAATACTCGCTACCTACTAGGTACCAAAGTACAGCCTAAGGCTGTTAACCAGACAAAGGTTGACGGTACTTATGATGGCAAGCCTGGTACCTGGAGCTTTGGTAACTGGACACCAACTGAAGTTACTATAAAAGAAAATGGTAATACCTTTACAGGTGTTTGGACCTTTGCTGTTAAAGAATACAAACTAACCTTCCACACTGAAGGCGGTAAATTTGCTGACCAGAAAACTGAGAAGTCCTTCCCTGTCCTTCATGGTGACAAACTAAAAGATACAGTTCAGAATCCAACTCGTGAGTTCTATGTCTTTAAGGGCTGGCGTGTAGGTAAAGATGATCCAGTTAAGCCATTTGATCCAGCAACTAACGTAACTTCCAATATGGATATGTATGCTATGTGGGAAAAAGCCAAGGAAGAAAACCCTAAGCCAAATGACCGACCAGGCCAAGACAACCCAAATAAGCCGACTGACGAAACCAACCAAAATACTAAAATTGATCAACTTAAGAAAAATGAAAAAGCAGAAAAAGAATTGCTAAACACAGGTGATGCCCATTCTTATATACTAGATGCGCTAGGCTTAACTTTAGTAATAACAGCTTTGACTTCTATAATCAGAAGAAGAAGTTAAGTTATAAGCTTAATCATGACTTTCTGATATAGACTAAATAATAACCACACAGGATAATCATATCTTGTGTGGTTATTATATTGTTTTATAAATTTTAATAATTTTGGTGAGTCGAGCGGGGTTCGAACCCGCGACACCAGGCTTAAAAGGCCCGTGCTCTACCAACTGAGCTATCGACCCAAAAAATAACTGTAGCTATAATAACACAAATATCACTTTTGTGGTATACAGGAAACTTTAAAGTACTACTATCGATTGCTAAAAAGTTTCTTTCGATTTTTTATTTGCTGTTCAATTTTATCTATCATATTATCAGCTGAGGAATAGTCTTTTGGATAAATTGGTGGTAAAAATTCTATAGCCACATTATGTCGACCACGTCTTGGCTTTTTATTATTTACTCCCCAAGCTTGTTCGGTACCAACGATAACGGTTGGCACAATTGGTGTGTTACAGGCAAGGGATATTCTAGCTACACCGCTATGAAATTTACCTATATTACCACTTCTAGAACGCGTACCCTCAGGAAATACCATAATCGCTACACCTGACTTGATTAATTCCTGACTAACACCCCGATGCATTCCACTTTTATCTCTATCAATTGGATAAGTATTAATCAGTGCTCTAATGGGTTTACTTTTTAAATAAGATTTAAAAAATGTATCCTTAGCAGCACCAATTGCTAATTTAGCGCTAATGTTTTTTGGCAACACTTCAATAATGGCCAAGGTGTCAAAATGCGACTGATGATTGGGCGTTACAATAAAGGGACCTTTCGCCACTTCTTTTACATTATCTAAACCAGCAACCCTTATATTTAAGTAGCGTTTAGTAAAAAGACGTAAAACTGTACTTTGTAAAATATAACGTAAAATATAACGCCAGCTAGAGTGGTATCGTTTTAACTTATATAACTTTGGTTGGACTATTTTCACTTTTTATAGTTACTGCTTGACATATATTTTTTAGTAATATAGCGCCTAAGACCTACTGGTCCATGTGTTAATAGCCAAATAATCAATCGCCAGCGCCTAGTTGGAATAATTAAGGATTTACCCCGGCTAACTGCAGCTAGAGTCTCTTCTACAACCTCTTCTGGTGTAACATAAAGCCATTCTGGTACTGACGGCTCTTTTAAGCCAGCAGACTTATGGAAATTGGTGTGCATCCAAGCAGGACAAACTACTGTTGCTGTAACACCAGTACCTCTTAATCTGATAGCTAAGCTCTCAGTATAAGAAACTACATAGATCTTAATCGCAGAATAATTTCCCTGAAAAGTCCAAGCTGCTGTTGAACCAATATTAATAATATGGCCTACACCACGTTTTACCATTGCACTAGCGGCAGCTGAACTAAATAGCATTGTATTTAATGCCATTAAATTAACCGCCTGCGCTTGAGCGTCTCTGGTATTTTTAGAGCTATCTAGAATATCAAAATGTAAACCAAATCCAGCATTATTAATAAGAATCTCTAGATTTTTTATATGTGGAATTAGCCTAACTACTTGATCTGCACCATCCCTGTCTGATAGATCACACTCTAGCGGACGCACTTTTACACCATATTGATTGGTTAGCTTAATCGCAACCGACTTAAGCTCTTTTGGATTACGAGCAATTAAAACTAAATCATAACCACTAGCGGCTAAGGTATGGGCAAACCTTAGCCCTATACCCGAACTGCCACCAGTAATTAACGCTGTCGCCATAGTTTTTAATCTTGTTTAACGTCCTTCATGGTTAAGCTTAATCGACCTCGATCATCAATTGCAACTAGTTTAACATTAACCTTTTGTCCGACACTTAGTATATCTGCCGGTTTGTCTATACGGCTTTCGCTGATTTGACTAACATGCAACATACCATCAATATCTCCCATAATGTTAACAAATGCACCAAAATCTTTTAGGCTGACAACTGTGCCTTTATAAATCTTGCCAACTTCAGGCTCTTCAACTAGACTTTTCACCCATTCTAGTGCCTTTGCCATACTATCAGAATCATTAGTGGCTAAAGTTACTAAGCCATCTTCTTTAATATCAATCTGTACACCAGTTTCGCTAGTAATTTTATTAATGGTTTCGCCACCCTTACCAATAATAGCACCGATCTTTTCGGGATTTACTGTTAATTTTTCAATTCGTGGAGCATAAGGTGAAAGCTCTACTCTAGGTTTAGCAATGGTTTTTAGCATGTGATCCAAAATAGCAGCGCGACCTTTTTTAGCTTGATGAAGCGCATCGCGTAAAGTGTCAGTACTTAGACCGTGTACTTTCATATCCATCTGTAAAGCAGTAATACCTTCGGTTGTGCCCGTACACTTAAAGTCCATATCGCCGGCAAAATCCTCTTGGTCTGCCAGGTCAGTTAAAACATAGTGATTATCGCCGTCGATCATTAGCCCCATTGCTACACCACTAACTGGTCGCTTTAGTGGTACACCGGCGTCCATTAGTGCCAAGCAAGATGAACATGTAGCGGCCATTGACGTAGATCCATTTTGCGACATGATCTCTGTAACTGATCGAATTGCATACGGAAAATCTTCTGCTTCAGGTAACACTGGTGTCAAGGCTCTCTCTGCTAAATAGCCATGCCCTATTTCTCGTCGGCCAGGTGAGCCTAAACGCTTAATCTCGCCAACTGTATAACCGGGGGCATTGTAGTGGTGCATATAACGGCGTTCACCATCCGTCACTTCCATAGTGTCAACTAGTTGGGCAAAGGATAAGGGTGCTAATGTGACAATATTAAGCGCCTGAGTTAAGCCTCTAGTAAATAATGACGATCCATGCGCTCTAGGCAACAATCCAACTTCACTAGTCAGCGGACGTATTTCCGCAAGCTTACGACCATCAGGACGAATACCTTGGTTTATGATACCGCTTCGAACATTTTTGTGTACCGATTTATCAAAAGCATCACTATATTCTTTAGAAAAATCTTCCCACTCTTCTTCGCTGTATTTTTTAGAAAAATGCTCTAAAGCAGCCTCTTTTATTGCCGCTATTTTTGGATTACGCTCTGGATAAGGCAAGCGCAAATCGTCAGTCAGCTTATCGCTTAAGTAGTTATCGACCTCATTTTGAATAGAATCATCTGGCAAGACTAATTCATAAGACTGCACTTCGGGGTTAACTTTTTCCTTAAGCTCGTTTTGCAGTTTAAGGGCTGGTTGAATTTTATCTAACACCCAATCAAAAGCGTCTGCTATTACATCTTCACTGACTTCCTTAGCGCCAGCTTCAACCATCATAACTTTGTTGTCGCGTCCAGCTACGAATAAATCTAGGTCACTAGACTCTAGCTCTTCACGAGACATGAAAGCCTTAAATTCACCGCTCTTATCTAAGCCAACCCTTAGACCAGCTATTGGCCCATCGAACGGCGTACCAGTTAACATTAAAGCAGTTGAAGCGGCTAACATTGCGATAGCGTCAGGCCGAAAACTCGGATCAAGTGACAAAACGGTTGCTACAACTTGGCACTCGTTGCGATAGCCTTTAGGAAAAAGTGGTCGAATTGGTCGATCAATTAATCGCCCAATTAACACCGCTTCATCTGAAGGCTTACCTTCGCGCTTAATAAAGCGTGATCCACTAATTTTACCGGCAGCATAAAACTTTTCCTCATAATCAATAGATAAGGGAAAATAATCTAAATTGGGGTTTACGTCGCCAGCCATAGCGCTACCTAAGACTACTGTGTCGCCATATTTTACTAATACTGATGCAGTAGTGCGAAAGCCAACTCGATTGACTTCCATTGACAGTTCTTTACCTAGCCAATCAGTAGAAACTTTTATAATTTCTTTTCCTGTTTGAATGACTTTTGTCATTTGTTTCCTTTCCGTGTCAGTAGCGCAAATCATTTCGCCAATTTTACAAGAATCTGGTTGGTGGTGAGATGATTTTCACTGCCGACACCATTAAACTACACTATTAGTTTAACAGATAAGCAGCCTAAACAGCAAAAACGGGCGCTAGAATATCATTTAATTTACGTAGTGTTGCGCTATTTGTATTACCACACACACCGAAAGCCCAGCAGTTAGAATCAATAAACTCCCTGAAAAGATCAATAACCTCTTGGACTTTCACGGATTCTATAACCTGGCAAATTTCGTCGATATCCAAAACCTTACCACTATGTTGATAAATCATATTAATATAGTTAGCCATTCTAGTACGAGAGTCAAAGCTGACTAATATTTTTCCCCTTAAGCGCGCTTTTGCTTTATTAAAGTATGATTTGTCAATTTCACCCTGCCTAACTTTAATTAGCTCAGTTTTCATAATTTGTGCTATTTGAATTAGCTTCTCATCTGAAGATGAAGTAGTTAAATTAAGATATGAATTAGATGAATCAATTATTGTATAAGATCTAAAACTATAAGCTAGACCTTTACGTCTGACTGCACCATAAATCTTAGCATTTAAGTCTCCAGCTAAATACTCATTTAAAATTGATGCTACCATCTGTTCCTTAAGAGGCAAAACGTTCGGCACTACAATTTGTAGATCAAACTTGTTGTCGGCTAAATCTTTTTGATTAATTAATATGGGTGAAGATTTGCTAAGTTTAAACTTTACTATGTCTAATTTTTGACCTTTTGGCAAAGTTAGTTTTTTAAAAATTTCATCAATTTTATCAGTTTGATTCTTAAGATCACCCACAAGCACAAAACCCATATTAGCTAGGCTATGCGTTTTTTTATAAAAAGATTTTATATCTTTAAGCTTAATATTGTCGATAGTTTTAAGCTCGTCAGCTAAGCTTAAGGCTTTCGGGTTACCCATAGCAACCTCTAAATCAGCAGATAGTTTATAAATAGGCATATCTAGGTATCTATTAAATTCGCTAATTACATTACCTTTTTCCGCCCGTAACGACTCGGCAGAAAAGTTTGGTTGACTAATCATCTTAATCTGCAAGCCAAGTATTCTTTGCCACTCAAAATTAGCGCATCTAGCAACATACGACATATAATCTGATCCTGTAGAAGCATTACGATAAGCGCCGTTTTTAGTAAATTCTTCGTCAAACAAACCCTTATCTTTATAGTGCTTAACATTAGCCATCATATGCTCAGTTAAATGAGCTAGTTGACTCATATTTGAATAATCATCAACATAATTAGAGCCAGCCCGAAAATAAAGCGTGCTATAAAAAACTGGTGATGATGGTAAATTAATAATAATTCCCTTAACGCCATTTTTAGTTGTATGCTCAAAAATATTCATCATCTGATTTATTGCCTATTGTTTGTATTATACACTGTTAGCTCCTTTACTAATTTAGTTAGTTTATTTATATTTATAAGTTGACATACCCAATAATAAACTGCTATATTAATAATTGCCTAAATGGCACTGTAGCTCAGCTGGTTAGAGCACGAGACTCATAAGCTCGGGGTCGCTGGTTCAAGCCCAGCCGGTGCTACCAAAATATCGCGGGGTGGAGCAGCCTGGTCAGCTCGTTTGGCTCATAACCAAAAGGTCGTTGGTTCAAATCCAACCCCCGCCACCAATTTAGTAATCAAAATACCCCCTTACATAGGGGGGTATTATTATAGTTTTTAAGTTTTAGATTTTAGCTATTTAGCATACTCAATTGCTCTAGTTTCGCGAATAACATTTACCTTAATCGTACCTGGATATTGCATAGTAGACTCAATTTTATCGGCAATATCACGCGATAGCTTTATGGCTGTTAAATCATCAATTTTTTCAGGGCTAACAATTACCCTAACTTCGCGACCAGCTGAAATTGCATAGGCTTTATCAATTCCGTCAAATGATGTCGCTACATTCTCTAGATCCTTCATGCGCTCAGCAAAATTTTCTGAACTAATATTGCGAGCGCCCGGTCGAGCAGCCGACATAGCATCACAAACGCGCACAATTATTGCTTCTGGTGTAGTTGCTTCAATATCATCATGGTGAGCCTCAATTGCGTGGGCAATACGCTCGTCCATACCATATTTACGCGCCAGTTCTGCGCCAATGTGATGGTGCTTACCCTCTATGCGGTGCGTCACTGCTTTGCCAACATCATGTAGTAGTGTAGCAGTCTTTGCAATACGAACATCAGCTCCAACCTCTTTGGCAATTATGCCTGCTAGCTGAGCCATTTCAGTAGAATGCTTTAAAACATTTTGACCGTAGCTAGTGCGGAACTTTAGCTCTCCTAATAGCCTAGTCATTTCACTTGGCATGCCGACTACGCCAGCTTCACGTGCTGCATCTTCGCCTGCACGCACAACTTCACGATCTATCTGTTTTCGCGCTTTTTCTACCACCTCTTCAATGCGTGCCGGATGAATACGGCCATCTTTCATTAGCATTTCTAAACTTAATCTAGCTACTTGACGTCGCACCGGATCAAATGAGCTTAAAACAACCATGCCAGGTGTATCATCAACTAAAACATCAACACCAGTTGCTCTTTGCAAAGCTTGGATATTTCTACCCTCTTTTCCAATAATACGACCTTTCATGTCTTCGTCTTCCAATTTAACTGACGTAATGGTGCGCTCGGTGGTTACGTCTGAAGCCATGCGCTCCATAGCAGTAACTATTATCATCTCTGCTCGCTCTTCAGCGTTGGCCTCGGCCTCTCGTTGCAACTTTCCAACCAAGCCGACTAGATCATTGCGAACAGATTTCTCGGTCATTTTCATTATTTTATCTGCAGCTTGCTTGCGTGTTAAGCCTGCAACCTCTTCCAGCTTGGTCTTAGCGTTTTCATGAATTTTTTTAACTTCGTCTTTTAAATCAGCGATTTCGTTTTCACTTTGACGCATTTTTTCAGATCTTTTATCTAGCTGCTCAATTTTACTAATAACAGTTCGCTCTCTACCAGACACCTGCTCTTCTGCACGCTTAACCTCTTTACGCATTTCGTCAGTTTCTTTTTTAGCTTGCTTTGTAGCGCTTAATATGATGTCGCTAGCCTCCTTTTTGGCACTAGCTAAAATATTGTCAGCTTTATCACCTTTTGCGTTATTGTGCCAGCGTAAAATAATAAAAGTAATGCCTACACCAAGCAAGCAAGAAACTATAGCTACTATTATCGTGCTATCCATAAACCTATCCTTTCCACCGCTAAGTGGGCTCTGACGTAAAATTAGCGGTATTTTTTAATATTAATCATTATATAAAAGGCTTCATCAACTTAGCATTTTTAGGTCAAAATTATCTGAGTAAACAAGCTGATTACTAATTAATATTATATCACGCACTACGCGCACTAAAGATTGTAATTGCCTATAGTGCTAGGATCTTATTTTTTTGCTTTAGTTATATTAGGGCTAGCCCCATATTCTGGTAAAACAATTTTATGATTTTCATTTTTAGATAAAAGCTCTAGCCCGTTCACTAGCCAACTATCACCAGTTACACCAACGATAGGTATATTTAACGAATAGCTCAAAGTATTCATGGTGGTTACACCAATACGCAAGCCGGTAAAAGATCCTGTGCCTTTATAAACTACTAAACCAGTTAAAGAATTGAAATTACCCGCCAAAATTTTATCAATCTCGCCCACTATATCACGCGCCAAAGTTCGGCCCGAATCCCAAATTCTTTTTCTTATTTCTTTACCATCCTTATCAAGTAAATGAATCTCTGTTAACGATTGGTCAGTTTTTAGCGCCAATATCATAAAGCTATTTTATCATGTTATAATTAAGCTAAATAAAAGAGGAGGAACGTGGCTAAAAAAGACTCTAAAACTATGCAAGAAAAATCAAATGACAGCAAAGGTAGAGCTGAGGCGCTTAATCTAGCAGTCAGCCAAATTAGCAAACAGTTTGGCGCTGGCTCAATTATGAAGTTAGGGGACGCTTATAAAATTAACGTTGAAACCACACCATCTGGAACGTTATCGCTTGATCTAGCACTTGGCGGCGGCTACCCTAAAGGTCGTATAATCGAAATTTATGGCCCCGAATCTTCCGGTAAAACCACTCTGGCACTACATGCAGTTAGCGAAGTACAAAAAGCTGGCGGCACAGCAGCCTTTATCGATGCCGAGCATGCGCTTGATCCCCAATACGCTGGACGCCTAGGTGTTGATACTGCCAATTTACTTGTTAGCCAACCAGACAACGGCGAGCAGGCTCTAGAAATTGTAGAAACTCTAGTAAGATCAAATGCTGTTGACGTGATTGTTTTAGATAGTGTCGCCGCTTTGGTGCCACAAGCTGAAATTGACGGAGATATGGGTGACTCCTTACCTGGCTTGCAGGCTCGCTTAATGTCACAAGCACTACGCAAACTAACCGGAATTATTAATAGAAGTCGCGCTACAGTTATATTTATCAATCAAATCCGCATGAAAATCGGTGTTATGTTTGGCAATCCCGAAACAACTACTGGTGGTAATGCCCTAAAATTTTATGCAAGTCAACGACTAGATATTAGGCGTATTGGTCAAATTAAAGTCGGTGATGATGTTGTTGGTAACCGTGTCCGCGTAAAGATTGTCAAAAACAAAATTGCTCCACCATTTAGACAAGCCGAATTTGACATCATGTATAACGAAGGCATATCAACCACTGGTGACGTTCTAGATATAGCCGTTAATCACGACATAGTGAATAAAGCAGGTGCTTTTTATAAATATGACGGCGAGACTATTGGCCAAGGACGCGAAGCTGCGAAAAAATATCTAAAAGATAACCCTAATAAATTAGCCGAAATTAGCGAAAAAGTACGCACCGCTATTGCCGATAAAGCCTCTTGATTATCCTAAGCATGAAAATAACTAAGATATCCCCTGCCGCAAAAACTGCGGGTAGATATAATGTTTTTGTCGACGAAGAGTATAGCTTTAGTCTTGACGAAATTCAACTAGTCCAATTAGGTATTAAAAAAGACACAGAGCTTAACGCTGAACAGCTTGCTAAATTAAAAAATGAATCTGACTTTGGCAAAAATTATATCCGAGCACTCGACCTAGTAAGCCGTCGGCCCCGTTCTATAAAAGAAATTAAAGATTATGCGCGAAAGAAGGGCTGGAATGGATATAACACCGAGCGCGTAATTAATAGATTAATCGAAAAAAACTATTTAGATGACGTTAAGTTTGCCAAACTATACGCTAGATCACGTGCTAAACTAAAAAAATACTCCCTTAAGCGTATTCGAATGGATTTAAATAAAAAAGGGATTAATAGTGATCTAATAGATAAAGCCATATTAGAGCTAGGGCTGGAATTAAATTCAGATCAAAACACCCTAAAAAGTTTAATCGAAAAAAAAGCCATACGCTATAGTGATGTCAATAAATTAAAATCTTACCTTTTAAGAAATGGATTCTACTATGACGACATCAATAAAGCTTTAGATGAATTAGACAAAAATGAGCCCTAACCAGTTGCTGGCTTGCGAAATGGATTGTCAAATTCTGGGCTTAAGACTTGACGTTTATTGCTATTATTGACTGTGTTTTCTACTCTTATGTCTGGAGACTTAACTACAATTACCCGATTATTCACCTCTATTACTTGGCTACGATAAATATTAAAGCTAGCAACCTTTAAGCTTTGCATAAAAGTAGGTTTCACCTCTAGTTGCATAATACGAAAATCAGCTGGGTCAATATTAAAATTTTCAACTTTACCTAATTTGCGACCATTGTCATCAACGACTTTAACTCCTTTTAGATTAAAGCCATATTCAATTACTTCATTTAATCGCACCATACCTTCAGGTGATAAAATGTTGTCAAACGAGTCAACGATAGCCCCCATAGAGCCGAACTCACGCACATCTTCACTGAACATTACCGCAGGCTTAAAGTCTATCCTGGGGCCTTCAACAAAAAAAGCAACTATCTTTAAATTAAAGGGATTAATAATTGGCTTAACAATGCGACCCAATGGTTGGCCGGTCTGTATACTCATGATCGGAGCATTTAATAAACGCTCTACAGCTATTAACATACTTATCATTTTAACATAAACGTATTTATTTATAATTAGCGAAAGCTAATAGAGGTAGCTATGCTAAAATATAATCTATGATAGTTTTAGATGCCGCCGAAATGGAAGCCTTAGGCGAAAAAATTGGCCGACAATTGCGTGGATCAGAAATAATTGAACTTATAGGTGATGTTGGTACCGGCAAAACCACGTTAACACATGGAATTGCTAAAGGTCTCGACATTAAAGATGATATACAGTCACCATCTTTCACAATTAGCCGTAACTACGGGGCGCGCGACAACTTAACGCTTAATCATTACGACTTTTACCGACTAAATGACGCTGGAATCATGAATCTAGAGATTGCTGAATCTAGCTCTGATCCAAATAATATTACTATTATTGAATGGGGCGAATCAATCAGGTCCGCCATACCAGCCGAGCATATTAAAATTACAATTAACTATTTACCAGATAAGGGGCGCGATATTAATTTTCAAATACCTCAAAAATATCGTTATATATTAAGCAAAAAATAATCGGCAGTAATTACGCCGATTATTTTAAATAGTCTAAAACCTTATTTATTCTACCGATATTAGACTACGATCTTCTAATTTAGAAAAAATTATTTAGATTTTTTAAGTGTCAAAAATCCATTACGTGGATTTTCTGAAACTTCGTATCCTTCTGGTAGTTCTTCCATTGGAGTTTCTTTGCCAGTTCTACCACCTTCATTCTTAGCAAAGAAATAAATCCTTTGAGCTCGCTCGCCACGCAAAACAACGTCCTTGTAATGCAAATAAAAAGTCACCCCCTTGGAATTGACCTTTTTGTAAGCTGCCATATTGTTATCTCCTCCTTATATTACTTACACTACTAGAGTATAGGACTATCCTACCCCTGTCAACCCCTAAAACTTAGCTTTTGTCTTTTTAGAATACAAATAAACAGCAAGTATGATCAGTAATTTAAATAATAAAATAACAGCACCTAAAATAGCTAATAGTATAGTTACACCCGCTAAATCAAGACTGAATCTAGGTGATATATATTCAACGTAGTAAAGATCAGCATCTGGTAAATTTAACCTATCGACTGCCTTAAAATTACCGTTAACTCCAACCTTTTGGCTAACACAATCAGCCCAAGCTGTATAGCCACTGCTTGTCAATCGGCTTTCACACTCTACGGTTGCCCTACTATAAAGTTCAGTATCGATATTTGGTGGCCTTGAATCTTTAACAACCCGCTCCACCGCTTGATCATAAAGGGTCTGCAACGCTACCTTGCCAGTAGATGTATTCATGTGATTTAAAACATATTTCTGTAAATCATAGGCCTGAATTTTTACTTTTGCTATATTACCCGACTGGTCAGCTTCAACTAATTTATCGCGTAAATTAGTCATCTGTAGATTGTTTGATCGCAAAAATATAACCGCCAACAAAGCTAATAATAAAACCACAAACATTAACCCTGCTATACCAATATGAAAAGTTTTATTTTTAGGGCGATTAGGCGATATTTTAAAACTATCTTTTATCATTTATGGGGCTGATTATAGCATAAACGCTAAAAAATTATTTAGCTATTAAACTAACGTAGTTTATCGGCTTGCCTTCTTGATGGTAACGTTCTTCATAGCTAGTCATGATTAAAGCATTTCTATTTTTAACCGCATCAACATGAAGATTGTATGATTTTTCGTCAATTTGCCATAGGCGCTGATCAATATTCTCTATCGTCCAGTCAAATAGCGCCTTATTATCAGTTTTAAAATAAAGGTTATGCCCAGGCTTTAAAATTTTATGGTAATCTGACATAAAAATTTTATTAGTTAAGCGGTGCTTAATATTTGATTCCTGTGGCCAAGGATCAGGAAAAGTTATCCACAAATTATCTACAGTGTTAGCATCCAGCAATTTGCTAATATGGCGCGCATTTGTCCATAGATAAGATATGTTATTTATATTTTCTTTTATGGAAAATTTAGCGCCCGTATATAATCGATCACTTTTACGATCAATTGCTAAAAAATTCATATCGGGGTTATTTCTAGCTAATTTAGTTAAGAATAACGCCGTACCAGCACCAACCTCAATTGTTAAGCCTTTGTCATTAATCAGCTCTGGTTTTTTTATAGGCCAACTATCATCATCAAAACAATTTTCCATCTCTTTAAAAGCGGCAAACTTATAAAGCTTGCGCTTCCTAGTTATAATGAACTTATCTAAGCTACTACTCGACATCAGCAATTTCAATATCGCTCTTATGAAGCTCTTCAACTAATTGCTTGCGGAACTCCGAGCTGACCCGCCACTGTGAGGCTGGTTGAGTTGTGCCACCAACTGTAACATTAACACCCTGTTTACCCATACGACCAAGCTCCTCGTAGTGTGGGGCTGACACAATTTGCTTACGCCATTTTGGATCATCTGTCATGCGTTGACCAACATAGTTAATTACCCTGATCAACTCGTCTATATTTGTCTTGGTATTAACAGCAAATGTAAAGCGAAAACGTGAATAACCTAACGTACGGTTAACAACTTGTACGATATTACCGTTGGGAATAATATGTACGTTACCCTCCAAATCACGCAAAGTGGTTGATCTAAGTGTTACTGCCCTAACCGTGCCACTACTAACATTATCTTTTATACCGACAGCTGATATATCAACTACGTCATCTACACGATACTGATTTTCTAAAATGATAAAAAATCCAGCCAACAAATCTTTAACGATATTTTGGGCGCCAAAGCCTAATGCCACACCAGCAATACCAGCACTGGCAATTAATGGTGCCAAATTAATACCTAAATCTGACAGTACCGCATAAATAGCTGTTAAAATTATCACCGCTTTAATTAGCGCCGAAAATAGATTAGCTAAAGTTAACGTACGCTTTTTGCGCTCTATACTACTAATTGTCGCCGACTCGCCTAGTTTGGGCTTAACAGCACGAGAAGATAACCACCCTACTATAGCTGGTGTTATTTTACATAAAATAAAGGCAATGATAACGGTCAGCGATATACTAACCAAATCTATTTGATTAAACCACTTAGACAACAATTTAAAATAGCTATCAATTACATCCATATTTACCATTGTATCAAATTAATTATCAGATGACTCACCAAATACAACCACAAAATCAGCTTCGGTCTGATAGCCTTCTAAATTAGATTTGATTGGCTTAACTTTATATAGCTCCTGTAGCTTCTTAGCAGTAGCTGGCTTTTCATTTATCTGATAAATTACCACTGGTTCGGCAATGTTGGTTGGGGAGTTATCTATATTATTAATCTTAAAACCGTTAGCCTCTAGTTCAGCCGCCTTGACTTTGGCCAGACCTGCCTTATCAGAGCCATTTAAAACATCGAGTTTTGCACCCTCTTTAATGCTAGCGTCATTTGATAAGTTCTTTGCAATGTATTCTTGAATTTCAGAATAGTCGAATAATCCCGCAACTGGCGCTTCACCGAGGTACTGACCATCGCTACTATAACCAGCAATTAGGTCGGGTTCACCATCTGGCCGACCAACAAAAGGTAACTGTTTGATTTGATCAGATTTTATATGTGAAGCGATATCTAACAGTGTCTGCATGTGGCTAGATTGAAAGTTGGTTACCATATTGTTACCCATGCTATCTATTAACTTATCCAGAGCAGTAATATTAAGTAACGTGCCGGCTGACAAAGCTTTATGTTGTAAACTAGCTAATATTTTTTGCTGATTCTTCTCCCTGTCATAATTACCGCCAGCTAGACCGTAATCACCATAATTATGGTTACGGGCGCGCGATAAGGCCAAAGCCTTTTCGCCATCTAAATGAGCTATTTCACCCTGACGATAGCGCAAGTTAGTACTAGAATCATATATACCTCTAGGATCATCACTCTCGATTTTTACATTGACACCGCCAACAGCATTAACTGCTTGAACTAAAGCCGTCCAATCAGCGTGAATATAATAATGCATATCAATGCCTAAAATATTACCCGCTTGCTTCATTAGAGCCTTAGCACCTTCTTCCTCTTTCTTGTTTTCACTATACTTACAATAGAAGGTTTCATTTAGTTTTCCGGCAGTAGTGTTAAAAACAGCTGGGCAGCTATGCTTAACATATAAATCTCGCGGCAAGCTAATCATATAGGCGTTGTGGTTTTTTTGATCAATTGATAAAACCATGATTGAATCAGTTAAAAGAGCGCCATCCCAAGCATCTTCACTCATACTATAGCCCGATGTACCAAATATCAAGATATTGGTGCGGCCATTTTTATCTTCATCTAATTTTGCCCGTGTAGTTAAAGCGTCTAACGGGTTGCCCTTAAAAACCTTACCCCCAGCCAATAATGCCTTATAGGCCAAATAACCACCCACTACTAAGCCCGCCAATAGTAGAAAAATTAATAATCTTTTGAAGAACTTTTTAAAATTAAAACGTTTCTTAGGTGTTAGTGGTTTACGCGGTTTTTTAAAATGTCGCTTTTTCTGCTCTAGCTCACTATTTAAATTAGAATTAGAATCTTCAATATCATTTAAAGAGTTTTCAATATCTTTTAATAAATCATCATCAAGCGACCTGTCTGACTTAACTGGTTTTGACTGCTCAAAGGTGTTGGGTAATTTTTCGTCGAACTTATCAATGGTAATTTTGTTAATATGGGACTTGGAATTATTGTCATTAATAGTAGTCCCTCTGGAAATAGGCGCTTTAGTTCTAACATTACCGTTCAATGAACTAGAGCTAGGCTTTAAAATAAAACCATCAATTGATCGATATTTCTTAGGCATAAGCTAATTAATTTTAACAAAATTAATTAGCCGGCGCAATCTAACTAAATTATGTTAATATAAGATTAATGAAAGGCCGCTTTTCTCTTGTTTTTACATTAGCTTTAATTGTTGGCGATATTATTGCAATTTTAGGCGCCTACTCTTTAGCTTATATTGTCAGAGTTAAGGTAAGTAATATGCCGATAGAAACCGAATTCTTATCAGCTAAAACTTACTTTTTATGTTTAGCTCTACTATTACCCTTCAATATAATTCTGTTTAGTTTAATCGGACTGTATAAAACTCCTCGTAGTATTCTAGGGTTAATCGGTAAGTTATTAATGGGTATTTTTGGCGCAATGCTATTTATGATCTTTATTGATTATTTTAATGACAAGCCGATCTTCCCTACTAAATTGGTACCACTTTACGGCCTGGCCATTAGTGCCGTTTTAATAAGCTTAGAGCGCGGAGCGCTTTATTTAGCACGCTACTTTCGACATCGACGTCGCATTGGCATGCCAACAGTGCTTGTCGTGGGAGACAACAGCGTAGCCCAAGCCATAGTCTGCAGCATTAACCAACCTAGTAGTGGATATCGCTTACAAGGTGTAGTTGGCGATAGACGCTATAAGTGGGTAAATTATAAAAATTTTCATGATGCTGTTAATAATTTTAAGCCCAACATAGTTATACAAACAGCCACCACCGAAAAACCTGTCTCTTATACACATCCCGAGCCCACGAGACGTCCTGGATAATCTCGTATG
>CAMXZF010000009.1 GCA_947253405.1 uncultured Candidatus Saccharibacteria bacterium
GGCGATGTGTATAAGAGACAGGAGTTTAGTCTGTTTGGCGACATACCAGTAATAAATGTTCAGCCTACGCGGCTAGTTGGTTGGAACAGGCTGTTTAAGCGCTTATTTGATTTAATAACTAGCTTCATGCTAATAGTTGTGCTACTACCAGTATTTGCAATAATTTATTTGATTGAAAAATTGACTAATCCATTAGACACCGCCCTATTCCGCCAAACTCGTTTAACTAGGGGTGACAAAAAGTTTAAACTTTATAAATTTCGCACTCAATATGCCAAGTACGATGGCACGACGCCAGAGCAAGCTTTCGAAATAATGGGTCAACCCAATCTGATAAAACTTTATCGCAAAAATGGTGACTTTTTAGAGAATGACCCTCGCATCACTCAACTAGGTGAATTTCTCCGTAAAACTTCTTTGGATGAATTACCACAATTATTCAATGTCCTAAAAGGTGATATTTCACTAGTAGGCCCACGAGCACTCATACCAGAAGAGCTGAATCAATTTAGCGACAAGCACACAATCCTAAATGTTAAGTCAGGCATAACTGGTCTAGCCCAAATTTCTGGACGACGAAATATAGATTTTGAAAGTCGTCGCAAATTAGACATTTATTATGTACAAAACTGGCGCTTCTCCCTTGATCTTCAAATTCTATTTAGTACTTTTTGGCAAGTTTTGACTGGCCGGGGCGCTAAATAAAGCCAGCAAAATAATCATCATCAAATATATATGTATGGCATTAGGTAAACCGTTAAAAAATAGCCACTGTATTAAATAAGACGCCATAATACTCCACAACCATTTCTCCTTTGTAGTTAAACGGAATATGGCAAAGATTAAATATAAGAAAACACCTAAGCCCAACAAGCCCAGTTCTAATAAAATAGCTATATATTGATTTTGAACAATTTGTTTGCTATCACCACCATTTAAACTCGCCATGGCTACGCCACTACTACCAATACCAGCACCAAAAAACATTTTCAAGTAGCCTCCACCTTGCCATGCCAGCAAAGCTTTTTGACTTAGGTCAACTCTAACGTTGGTTGACTCAGCCACGTAGCCACTATATACCGGCTGAATTTTTTTGTCGTTTAGTTGCTGACTAATTGATTGCTCGTTTTTAGATTGGCGGTCAAACTTTTTAATAACGTCCAACGATAAATGATTCAGGCTTCGACTAACCGTTCCCCAAAAACTAGACGTTACATTTGGATTATACTTAGAGCTTAACGCCGCAAAGCTAATAGATACTATCAAGCTAACCGCTAAGATGAGCACCACACCAAGACTCTTCCACCTATTTTTAATTTTCATAATTAAAAATAGTATTGCCAAAAACGATCCAACCCAAAATGCATAAATCGCCCCACGCGACAAACTTAGATAAATGGCGAAGCTAAATAAAAATATTAAGCCACCATATATTACGGCTCGCCCCTTGTCTTTTATGGTTAAAAATTTATAAACTGCTAATATGCTAGGCAAAATTAATATATTGGCAAAAAATTGCGGCTCTATTGTAAAAACATTCGGTCGAACAAAGCCAAACTTATCTGCCGTACAACCAGCACATAGTAAACCTGCCTTAGTTGACCCTAAGACTACTTCTAAAATAGCTATAATGGACATCAAGGCAGCCGACAAAAACAATAATTTTATCATGGCTGGTGTAGCTCGTTTTATCTCTGCTCTATTTAAAATCGCGCCAACAACAACTAGGCTTACTATAAAAATAACACCACTAGTTAAAACTCCCCTCAAAAGATTAGTCGTCCAAACTAAAGATAACTGACACAATAAGTTGAATACCACTACACTTAGAATTAGCTTATTTTGTAGTAACTTTTTACAGCTATTTTGCTTGACTTTTCTACCTATACTAATAGCACTAACCAGTCCTAAAGCTAATAAGTAGATTAAAGTTAATGATAACTCTAAGTTCATTGTTGAGTTTTTACCTAGAATAATAACCGGGTAATAAGAAAACCAAATAAAAATCGGCGCCAGCAACCAAGTAATTTGAAGGCAATTAAATTCTTTTAATTTAGCAACCTTAACTAGGCTGTTTGCCCTTTTATTTATTTTTGTCATTATATAATTCCTTGACCAACTTTTTAAAATTAGTTTTAAAATTATCTGTCTTAAACTGATCGGCTGAACAGATAACTTTTGCCTTGTTAAATTGAGACTTTTTAAATTTGCTAATTACATCAGCCAAACTATCTACTGTCTGATTTTCAAAAAAACACCCGTTATCTTTATTTACAATATCTTTAGCGCCACCGTAATCAAGTGCTATTAAAGGTAGGCCGGCCGCTAATGCTTCTACCGCCACAATACCAAACGGCTCTAAGCTAGGAAAAATCATTGCTTCCGCTGCTAGAAAATAACTTTTGATTTCTTTTACTCCATTATATCGTGGTAAAAATTTAATATTTTTGGATTTTTTGGCTAGTTCAACCAAGCTATTATGCTCCGGGCCATCACCTATAACTAATAAATTTTTTTGCAACTTCATGCAAGCTTTAACTGCTAAATCAAACCTTTTCCAATTAACTTGACGACCAGCTACCATAAAAAATGGCTGACCAGAAAATGGATTTATTGGCATGACTTTATTATTTTTAATCTCATCTATCGCAACTGGCGGAAAAACCACCCTGCTATCACGTTTATAATATTTTTTAATTTCTGCCGCAACATAATTGGAATTAGCAACCAAATAATCTGGTTTTTTGCTAGCCTTAAAATCGGCTTTGCGCATAATTTTAATTAATAATCTTAATCCAGTGCGAGCTAGAAAATTAAATTTAGAAAAACCTGGATTTTCTATGTAACTATCATAAAGACCCCAATAATACTGGACTGGTGGACCTTGCAAATAACTAATGTGTACTGTTTTATCGCCTGTTTTAACTCCCTTAGCTTCCGCATTAGCAACTGAGATAACTACGTCATAATCGCTTAAGTCTAGATTGTTAAAATATATAACACGAAGCGGAGCAATAAATTTACGCAATGCCCTAGGTAAAATATCGATCCAGCCGGTTTTAACTTTAGCCCCCTTAAACCAATTAATTCGTTTTGGTCGATATTGTGAAGTATAGATCGTCGCATTAGGAAAAGCTTGATATAAAGCTAATAAAACTTTTTCTGCACCGCCAATCTCACATAACCAATCACAAACTAAAGCGGTTTTTATTTTAGAATGCTTCATGTCTAATAGTGTAACACGCTATGCTCTATTAGACGCTTGTGCTAATATAAAGATAGTTTAGATCTAAAAATTGGAGTCAATAAAAAATGAAAAATAAGAATAGTGACCAACTCTTATACTTTATTGTAGGATTAACCGCTCTCGTTCTAGTGGTAATACTGGGTGTTATTATTAGCTTATCTATAAAAAGCAATTTAGCTAAACCAGACAATAATAATCAGACTAAAGAGGTTGAGAAAATTGAAGACAAAAAACCAATCAACGAAGAAGATAATCAAGATAGGCCCAAAACAATAGACGAAAAAAATCGACTATCTGGTCAAATTATATCTAAAACTATTAATTACAAAAGTTTACAAATTCGAACTAGCATTGACCAAACTATCGACAATGGTTCTTGTGATTTGTTCTTAGATGGACCAAATAATATCCATTATGAAACCAGTGCTAAAATAATCCAAAATAGCAGTAAGAAATCGTCCTGCTACGGTTTCGACATAAACCTAAACGATATTGAACGTGATCAAGAAAAAATTGCCGGTGAATGGAAAATCACTATCAACTTGACTAGTGGCAATAAGTCTGGTCAAATTGTTGATAGTATTAACATATAATCCTGATAGAAAAAATCTATTTAACTAATTGGCTGGCTAATTTCAAAGCACTAGCAAAAGTCTTATCCATATCGTAATAAGCATACTCACCCAAACGTCCACCAAAATAGACATTGTCCGATCGACTTTTTTGAGCTAATGATTTATATTTCTCTAACTTAGTCTTATCACTAGCTGTATTTACTGGATAATAAGGCTCGTCCTTACCTTTTTCCCAATCCTTAGAATATTCATACATAATAACAGTTTTATTGTAATTTTCGGCATAGCCCGGCCACTTTCTATTGTCGCTTACGCGCTCGGGGTTAAAGTGTTTAAACTCATGAATTCTAGTATATTTTGGTTCTAGATCATTGTAGTTCATGACTGCACAGCCCTGAAAATCGTGTGTGTCTAAGATCTTCTTATCAAAACGCAAACTGCGCCAACTTAAATCACCAAATTTATATTTATAAAATCTATCAATTGGTCCAGTATAGATAGTTAAAATTTTATTTTTAATTAATTGTTTTATATCGCTATCTTTGAAATAGTCAGTGTTAAGTTTTACTGTAATAGAGCCCTTGCTATTATTAGCAGACTTAATCATATTATCAAACCAAACACCATAGCCATCCACTGGCAAACCCTCATAAGGGTCGTTGAAATAACGGCTATTATAATTATATCTAACTGGTAGGCGCTTAATAATACTAGGTGATAATTCTTCTGCTGGTGTTTGCCACTGTTTGGCCGTATAGTTCTTAATAAAAGCATCAAAAAGTGGCTGTCCAATTAAATTAATACCTTGTTCTGTTAAGTTCTGCGGCTCCCTATTTTCTTTATTACATATATTGTCACTAGCCTGATCTTTTATTATTTTTTTAGCTTGATCAGGTGTATAGCTAGCTCTAAAAAATTGATTAATCGTACCTAAGTTAATTGGCATAGAAAAAACCTCTGCTTGATCGGCACCTATTCTTTTATGGCGAGCAAATACCCGATGTGTATAATTAGTAAAATTGGTAAATTTATTAACATAGTCCCAAACTTCTTTATTAGAAGTATGAAATAGATGTGCACCATACTTGTGGCATTCTATACCAGTTTCCTTGTCAAATTCAGAATAAGCATTGCCGCCAATATGATCACGACTATCTACAACTAGAACATCTAAGCCTTTTTTAACAGCCAACCTCTCAGCTACAGTTAAACCAAAAATACCTGCGCCTACAACCAGTGCATCTGGAACAACTTTCATTTTATCTCCTTGACGTTTTGTTTAAAAAGTTAATATATTCTATTTGACTAGCCAAATGATATTTAAGACTTAATAGCTTTGCCCGATTTTTATAAATCGGCAAACACTTAACTACTACCTTAATAGTCCTTTTTATTTGACGTATCGTTCCTAAAGCCAAACCGCCACGCCTGTTAATGGTAGCTTTTACTGCTTGCTTCATACCGTCGCTAGCTTTATTGAAGTCATCAGTATTGTCTTTTATGAAACTATCTGCTAAATTTTTTGCAACCATTTTATCTTTAGTGTCTAAATTATCAACTGTATAACTATAATTTTGAATGAATCTTAGCCAGAAAAAATCTACATGACTATCAAATAAATTGCTAGATTTCAAAAAATCATATAGCTTAATTGTTATTTTTAAGTAATCAAGACTTGATTTAGATTTTTTAAACGACTTAGACATGATGCTATCTGGTTGTCTAACATAATTATAAAGTTTATCCTTTAGATAATATATATTATCAGTATAAAGCATATAAATACTACAGAAATAAGCATCTTCAAATAATAAACCCTTAGGCATTACAATATTATTGTCTACGATAATGTCACGACGAAATATCTTATTCCAAAGCGATACATCTGTTTGAGTTATCAAGCAAGAATTAATCAGTTGGTATCCTTTATATTTATGTTCAAGATATTTTTCAGTATCCTTTTTTAAAGAACGATCGATGCTATCAGTTATGATGTTGGTCTGACAAATCGCCAAATCTACCATTCTATTTTCCATAACGCCAACCATCTTTAAGCACATATTGATATCAAAGGTATCGTCACTATCGCACCACATAATATATTTACCGGTTGATTTTTTTATACCCGTATTGCGCGCCACAGCAACACCCTGGTTTTTTTGGAAATAGTATTTTATACGTTTATCTTTTTTAGCTAAATCCTTAACAATTTCTGCAGTACTATCAGTGGAGCCATCATCAATAACAATAATCTCAATGCTTTTAAGTGTTTGCTTAATTAGACTGTTAATTGTTTTGGCGATCGTTTTTTCTGCATTATAAGCTGGCACAATTATTGATACTATGGGATTCGTGGCAACAGTGGAATCTATATGATCAGTTTTAGTTGATTGTGCAATATCTACTAGATCACCTATTAGAGCGTCATTACTCTTAATTAGCTCTTTCAAAAGAGTAAAAGTCTTATTTTTAAAGCTTAGTTTTTGATAGAAAAATTGAGCAACCTTTTTAACAAAGAATTCTGCGTAATTGAATGCTTTCATTAATAAACATCTATCTCTTAAAGCTTGTTTTAGAAAAGCTTGCTGTTTTTTGTTTAAAAGCGAGCTATCTAAATAACCATTTTTTTGATCTTTTAGGAGCTCCTTTATAGTGCGTTTATAAAAATCAGCTCTATTTTTACCGCTTAAACGGCCTAAATTCCATCTATAGATATCAATTTTGCGCTCTGTATATACAGCGCTTAATGTTTTCATCAATTTGTGATCAACTAAATATTTTCTAATTGATTCAAATTCATCGCATACACAAAATACTTTCGATCGACTCTTAACCGATGATGCTTCGTTGTCTATACGATAGTGCAAATAAGCCTTGTCAGTATAAACAGCTCGCTTAGCTGTAGCCCAAACCTTAAAGTTAAATCCCGTATCTTGATAAGAAGCACCTGGGGTGGGTAAAAAATCAATTTTATTTTTAATTAAAAAGTCTTTTTTATAAAGCCCACTCCAAATAGTTGACATACCCTTAAATATATGTGGTGTGTATTTTGGCTCTAAAACAAAACCAACCTCATCTCTAGAAACTATATTATATTTTTTACTACTACCACCATTTAGGCCGCTATAAAAATAGAAATTACTTTTCACAGCATCAGCCCTGCTGTTCTCTGCGAGTTTTACTAAATCACTAAACATATCGGGTTCAGCCCAATCATCGGATTCAACAATACCGATATATTTGCCCTTTGCCATTTTAATTCCTTGATTCATGGTGTCGCCATAACCAGAATTAGGCTTATCTAGCAACTTAAATCTATTATCTAGTTTTTGGTACTTTTTTATAATCGCTAGACTATTGTCGGTTGACCCATCATTTAAACATATAAACTCAGCTGCTTTGATGTCTTGCTTTAATAGGCTGTCAAGACATTGGTCTAGAAATTTTTCAACATTATAAATAGGTATTAGGACGCTAACTATTGGCGTTTTAATGTCTTTGTTGGTCATATTATCTATTATATAACATGACTTAATATATTCTATTTATAATTAACGATAGCTCTACCATTTTTCCAAGTAATCGTCCCACCTTGAAAGTTTTGTATCGTGCCACCATTATAGGGATGCTCATCATCTGTCGGATAAGCTAACCTGCCCCATTCATAACCACTATCTACCCATTTACCTCTAATACCGCCATATAATGTGTGGGCACCAGATCTTGCACTAAAGTAAATTGATCCGCCTTCTCTTTGATAAGTTTGATAACAACCGTTGTCTCTGATGCCGCACCTTTGATCCATTGAGGGGGCACCAAACGAGCTATTAAGCCCACCTATACTATTATATTTTTTAGCAATTTCACCATAACTAATATAGCCTCTACTTCCAGACCAATAAACCGTACCGTTTTCAAATTGCCTAGAGCAATCACCTTTTTTGTTGCACTTTTCATCGCCAGTTGGATAGCCTAGAACTCCGTTCTCACAACCATAGTCTATCCATTTGCCTCTAATGCCGCCATACATAATCTTGTCACCAATGTTCGGTATTGAATATAAAGTACCGTTTTGATATGTTTGCAAACAAGCGCCATACTTCAATCCACATGTTACCTTACTAATTGGATAGCCTAAAAAGCCATTTTCAAAACCAAACTTTTTATAAGCATTGCGGATAATTCCATAATTTTCAAACGATCCTACCCCAGGGCTGTAATACATTGCGCCACCCTCAAAAGCTTGGTAAGTACCACCGTCTTTTGTAGGTATTTCATTACTTACAGGATATCCCAAAATTCCATGTTCATACCCTAATTGCATCCATCTTTGGTGATTGCCACCAATTAAAGCATATGCACCAAACCTTGGCGTCCAATAAAGTACACCTTTCTCGAAAGTTTGATAGCAGCCATTGTCTTTTAAGCCACACTTTTCATTCATAGTTGGATTACCCAACGTAGCCAAGCCGCCAGCCCTATGATAGCCTTTAAGCATACCATCACGAACAATGAACTTATTAGTAGGGCCAAACCAATCTGTAAATAAATTATAGAAATTGCGATTGCCGTACGCACTGCAGCTATCGCCAATACCATAACCCGCATTTAAAGCTGCCCTAT
Organism: uncultured Candidatus Saccharibacteria bacterium; assembly: GCA_947253405.1. Lineage (GTDB taxonomy): Bacteria > Patescibacteriota > Saccharimonadia > Saccharimonadales > Saccharimonadaceae > Nanoperiomorbus. Next base: position 8,446 of record CAMXZF010000009.1, read on the forward strand.
TTGGTACATATGGCGTATAGCGATAAAGAGCTGAGGTTGCTCTATTAGAAATATAAACATTCATTGATCCGCAGGCGGGGTTAGGATTATAAGCAATAGCTTTTGTGCTATAGGCCGGATAATTACTCCAGCCACCTTTTAAAACATCGCCAAAAAGTTGCGCTGCCTGACGAATTTGATTTTTAAAACCACTTCTTAGTGGATCACAATCAGCTGTATCGGGACAAGCAAATCCGGTAGCATGAGCATACTGTAATTTTTGATTTGGCCAAGTATCAGTCACTAGACTTTGCTCTTTTTCTATCAACACCAAAAGTACTTGCGGGTTAACGCCGTAATCTTTAGATGCTTGCCAAATTATGTGTGCCGCTGATTCACCATTAAAAGATTCGTCCGCCATACAAACAAAATGGCCATCTCTAACATGATAGCCAAGGTGTTCATATCCTCTCATTTTTGCTAAATTGCGATCATTACAATGATTTTTGCTTTTTAAAAATCGCTGAATTGACGCTTCATCCATAGTTGATGAGTTACTCATAACATAATCACTCATAATGTTACCTGGATCAAATCCAGCCAAGTAGGCCTGGGCTTTTGCACTAAATAAAAATGAGCCCAAAAAACCAAGTAATAGACTTAATCCACAAATTAAGCCTATTAGTGTTTTGCTATAAAATTTATTAACAGCATTTATCACCCTTCTATCTCCTTACAAATTAGCTTCTCCTACAATAGTGGCTGTACGACCAGCTGCATTAATGACTACTTCAGCTTTCCAGTGCCCCTTAACTGATCCACCTAATTTTTCAGCCGAAACATCCCATCCGCCGTAACAAACCGATGCATGTGGATCTTCTATTAATCTAAGTCGCTCCGTATAAACTCGCCCATTAGAGCCAATTAGAGTTAAATCGCAAGTGCCGTTAGGGTCGTTAATTGTTTGTACGATTGTGGTTCTAATGCCAATGCCGTTGTTGTTATTCAAATAAACATCGGTGGTACCGCTGATTCCTGGGGAGTTTTCATAATCTACATTAGACTCTTGTTGTCTAGGGGTCTTGCCATCGTTGCTAGGCAGATTACTGTTAGTAGGTACGTTTTTAGGCTCTTTATCTTTGGTATCGCTATCAGTCTTTTTTGTTTTTTTGCGATCTTTTTTGTGATCTTTTTTCTGCTCTTTAACTTTTTCTTTGCTTGGATCGTTTTTACCTTTACTAGAATTTATCATATACGCACACCCAGCCACACCACCAACAATCAGTAGTGCTATGACTATGATAAGTGCTTTTTTATTAACTTTATTTTTCTTTTTAATTCTCATAATCATATTATACAATATAATAGGCATAAACGAAAAGTTTTACCCTGCTAGCTATGTTTTAATATTTACTTAGATTTTAACGAAACAAATGCTCTAGTTTATTATTTTAGTCATATAAATTAGTTATAGCTTCTTCGTAATTTTTTATTTTGTGACTTTCAAGTATTTTGTCGTTAAATTTCTTTCTTACTTTAGGATCTAAAATTTTATCTTGCTGGTCATAAAACTGTCTAATAGCTTTTTCGTAGGCATCGGAAGAAGCGTTATCTTTAACAACAAAGCCATTTTTATAATCTTTGACTCTTGAATTAATTGATCCCGCATCACCCGCAACTACAAACACATTGGCTTTTAGTGATTCTAATACTATATTGGGCATACCTTCACTTTTAGTGGGCAATATAAAAATATCATAGTCATCTACTGGTATTTCCTTAAAACCATTAAAGCCACCTTTATAAAAGGTATTTGGTAAAGCATTAATTCTAGTAATATCGTCAACGCCGCTATAAGAATGATCAGTTTGATCCGGCGTACCATAAAAATCTACCTGTATATTATCTTTGGCTAAGTTTTGGCATATATCTAAAATTAAATCTATGCGCTTATCTACACTAAAACGACCGGCATAAAATACTTTCTTTTTAATTTGATAGTCTTTTTTAAGATTAACTGGCGAGATTGGCAAGCTAACCGCCTCAATCTTATCTCCATTCCAACCATTAATTGCAACTAGCTGTTTTTTGTAATTATCGCCGTCTATTATTAGATGATCAATATATTCATATATTGGTTGCAACATAAATGGTTGACAATTCATCCCATACTGATTAACAGAAAAAGCCCAGCTGTGTACATATATTTTAGCTCGCTTCTTAATCTCTTTATGCCAATTATCAATTAAGTTATAGCCTACGCCGGAATTCATGACGGTTAAGCTTTTAATCTTGGGCCAGTTTTGGATAACCCTTAATAACATTATCTCTAAGTCTTTGTCATTAATTTTATCTATAGGAAAATCGGTGTCTCTTTCTAAAAACGTAGCATTCTTAATATTAGATACTTTATATCCCCAAGGATTTTCGTCACCAGAATTAGTGGCAATCACTAATACGTTTCGGCCATTATTAGATAAGGTTTGGCATAGATGAATCATCGCTTTATCGGCACCACCTAGTGTTATATGTGGTACAAGCAAAATATCCGTAACGTCTTTCATGCCCTTTTTGCTACATAAATTATAGTAAATATCATCAACTGGATTTGGATTTGCTAACGGAGTAACGGCTGTAAAATTTATAAAGTGGTCGTCGTCATATATAGCTAAGGGTTCAATTTTATTTAAAAACTTAATGTCATCTAGCATTTCTTGATCAAAACCAGCTTTTTTTAATCTATCTAAGTTTGCTTGTTTGATATCATAATCAATTTCATTTTTACAGATACTATTTTTAATTCTTACCGCAAAATTTAAACCTGATTTAATGACCTCTTTAATAGCTCTTTTGGTGTATAAAAGACTGTTTCTTATATGCGATTTATGCAGTTTTAAATAAAATCCATCTGGCGACAGTTGTCGCTTTGGATTAATTGCCCAGTAATTATATTTATTTAGATCAAAATCATCTGCTTCAATATGACTTAACTTAGAAAATATATCCGGAGAAAAGAGCTTGGTAGGCGCTAAACAAGTGCTTGATTGGCTGTGCGTGGCTAAGACAGAGCCATGCAGCTTTCTACGATAGATATGCATTGTTTTAGGTGCAACAACTATTGGATAGCCATTAGCTAGCGCATCCAGAGTAAATTTATAGTCTTCATAACGATACTGTTTAAGATTGGGTTGATATTTAATTTTTTCAAATATCCTTTTATCTACAAGTATTTGTGACGAGTACAAATTAGTTGAATACATGTTAGTTAGTGGCTGCCTTTTATCGAACGACGACCACAATTTATGTATTCTCGTATAAAGCAGCCCTGTCCATTCATCTAGATCTAACAAAAACTCATATGCTACTACTGCCGGCTTTTTAAACTTAATTGCCGTAGAATACATTCTTGATAAATAGCGACGAGAATATAAATCGTCACCATCATATATAGCAATATATTTAATGTCATCTTTTAGTGCTTTATCTATAAGGTAATTACGGCTAAGACCTACATCACCCAGGCTTTCGATATATTCAGAATATTTATCGGCGTATTTTTTTATAAAATCACGTGACTTTTTAATAAACCTGGCTGTCTCAGCGTCAGGATTATCAAGCAAAACATTAACTGCAACCCTAGCTTTGGGATGGTCTTTTTTCAAAAAATCTATGTTACAGCCTATGGACTTAAAGGTCTTAAACAATAAATAGCCTTCGTTATGTAGGGTTATATTAATAGCAATATCAAAATGATCCATAGTGTCATTATACTATAGTTAAACTAATCAATATTTTATAGGCTAGTTAATTGCTTGTTGTATTAGTTTATTACTACCATCTATCTGATTAAGTAATAATTTAATGGTAGCATCTGCGTCTCCGGCAAAACTAGTTGCAATTTTTGGGCATGTCGTTGTATATAGATCCTTAACGACTTTAGAACCATCATTTAAAACAAAGTTAATTAGTTGACCACTAGCACAAATTCCATTATTTTTCTTAGGCGCTTCCTTGCTCTCTTTATTAAAGCTAGCTTGCTTAAGTGCTAACAATAAATCATGAAAGGCAGCTTGATCATTATCTAGCTTAACCTGTTTAATTAGTTTTTTATTGGCATAGCCCCGAAAAATATTTAGCTCTCTTTTATTTTGACTAATTTCTAAAGTAATTGAATAGTGCTTTTCTTTTGATGTGATTGGCCCACGCACTAACATTTTTACACTAGTGCTATCCTTTGGATTGTCTAATAGCTGATCGCTTAAATCGATTTTTACTTGATTAGTTTTATTGTCTAAAGATTTATTATTACCCGTAACTAATCGACCAACCCAAACAATCCCGCCAATTATAACAATAACTATCACCACTATCAGTGCAATTGCGCCTAGGTGCGCCGACTGAATTCTTCTCATAAACTTATTATATAATAATAAGTTTATTTGTCAAAACTACATCTTGCTAGGTATATCAATACCCAAAATTTTCAAAGCGTGCGAAAAAACGTTGCTGGTTATATAAAGTAAACCTAGGCGCGCTGATTTTTCCGTTAAGCTAACCTTGCTAGTTGCTATCGGTGTATGTTCATAATAGCGATTTAACTCCTTAGCCAATTCATATACAAACAAAGCAACTCGATGAGGTTCTAGGCGATCAGCTGCTTCTTTTATAATAGACGGATAATCTAATAACTTTAAGATTAAAGATTTTTCTGAACTATAGTCATAGTCTTTTACTAGGTCAAAATCATCACACTTATTATCTTTTAGTAATTTATTAACCCGTACCGCAGCATATTGCACATACGGACCTGAAAAACCAGTCAGATTAAACATTCTTTTCCAATCAAATAGCATACCGGTTCTACGATCAGCGGAAAAATCAGAAAACTTTATTGCGCCAACAGCGATTTTTTTAACATCTTCTTCGGTTATAGTGTCTGCTTTTGTGTTTTTTCTGGCTATATCTTCTGCTCTATCTAATAACTCTTCAAGCAGTACCACACCTTTTCTGGATGACATTTTTTCGCGTACGCCATCTTCATTGATCTGATCAATTAGTCCGTACCACATATGAATTAGTTCGGTATTAATACCAATTTTTTTAGCTAAAGCAAAAAGCTGTTCAAAATAAAACTTCTGCTCGCTTGCAACACAGTAAATCACCCGGTCAACTTTAAATTCTTGCTGACGATAAATCAAAGTAGCTAAATCAGTCGTGGCATAGAGAGCTGCGCCATTAGACTTTAATAGCAATATAGGGACTTTGATATTAAACTCGTCAAGCCCTACGATTACCGATCCGTCTTCATTTCTTTTAGCAATACCCCTTTTTAGTAAACCTAAAACTGCTTTTTTACCCTTTTCGGCAAAAAACTTTTCACCTAGTTCGTAGTCAGTTGATATGCCCAGTCTCGCCATCACTTTATGAATATGATCTAAAGAAATCTTATTAAAGCGCTCAGAATATTCGATTGCCTCCTTATCACCAGACTCTAGTTTTAATAACCAATTCTGCGCTTTATCCGATAAGTTAGTTTTACCCACAGATAACTCGTCTTTAATAGCCTGTTTGGTTTTTATATAAATATCACCAAGCTCGTAAATCCCCCGCTTTTTTAGAGCATCTTCATTAGAAAATTTTTTAAATCCAACCACCCAAATACCAAACGGTGCACCATAATCACCAAGGTGATTATCGGTTATAACTTGCCAGCCAGTAGCTAACATTAAATTACGCACTGCCCAACCCTGATTGGCCGAGCGTAGGTGGCCAACCGAAAAAGGTTTGGCCATGTTAGTACTAGGATATTCAACTAAACATTTTTTATTATTGCCTGAATTATTTTCGCCAAAGGGTCTGCTATTTTTGTTTTGGCTAATTAATTCAGCCATTAAATGCTTAGCGCTAACTCGAAAGTTAATAAAACCTGGCCCAGCTATTGAAATATCATCAAACAAGCCACTTAATAAAATCTCATCTTTTATTTTATTAGCTATATTACGCGGAGACTCGCCCAATCGACCAGCTAAACGTAAAGCAATGTTAGTTGAATAATCACCAAGTTCTGAACTTGGACGACTTAGATCGACTTGTTCATCAATAGCGAAAAGTTTTTTAATTGTAGCGCCAACGGCATTACTGTATTTATTCATTAATAAATATTATAACAACTGTTAGCTTATATGGTTATTTTTTCTTTTTATTAGAGAAAAAGCCTTTAATGTAGCCAAAAATTAAAGTACCGACAAAGCCAATTGCTGAAACTACAACTACAAACTGTAGTATATTACCTAAAAAGCCAATTGCCCACTTAGCTACTAATGCGATTACACTAATAACTAAAACTACCAAAAACAGGGCTGATATACCAGTAAATTTAATATTGTCTTTTAATTTTTTGGCCATAATAACTCCTACAAAATATTAGATCTGATAGTTAAATTGTACCATATTTAAGCATTAAAGCTGTTAAATATTGCTTTAGCCGCTACTTCGTTAGCAGCCATTTTAGCTTTATTTTTATGGTTATTTTTACTAGAATTACGGCTTTTGTTGAAAATAGATAGATCGTTAGTCTTCGTTAACGTTTTAGGTTGATTGTCTAATACGCTTAATCTTCTATCCTCTTCTTTTAATACCATCAAGGCTTTGTTGGCGGCAAAAATACCTACCGTACTAATTAATGATTTATTAGAATTGCGCTCTTGTTTGACTATGTTAGATTTATTATATTCTCTTTTCATATATTACCTTTTTATTTTCTGTC
>CAMXZF010000010.1 GCA_947253405.1 uncultured Candidatus Saccharibacteria bacterium
AAAGATAGGTAAATATCTTTCAAATCTCGACCACCTTATTACCCTTCATCAGCGTGAGCTGGAAAAGCTGAAAAATATTAAGGAATCCGCCCTAGAAAAGATGTTTGTATAGGAGGAAAGCATTATGACATTTAATAGTGAGTTAGATTTTGAAAAAGCGCTAATTGAAACGTTAACCCATAAAGGCTGGAATCCTGAAATCATAAAATATCCAACCGAGGAAGATCTTATCCAAAACTGGGCAAATATATTATTTGAAAACAATCGCAGTATTGACCGTTTAGGCGATTACCCGCTCACGACTGGCGAAATGCAGCAGTTAATAGAGCAGATTGCTGCATTACGTACGCCATTAAAGCTAAATGGTTTTATAAATGGTAAGACGGCTTCTATTGTTCGCGATAATCCAGAAGATAAGCTACATTTTGGTAAGGAAGTTTCCTTAAAGATTTATGATCGCCATGAAATTGCCGGCGGGCAGAGCCGTTACCAGATTGCCGAACAGCCTATATTTAAGGCTAAAACCTCAATATTACCGGAGCGTCGCGGTGACTTTATGTTGCTCATAAATGGCATGCCAGTAATTCATGTAGAACTGAAGAAAAGTGGCATATCCGTTACGCAAGCTACGAATCAGATAGAAAAATATGCACACGAGGGCGTATTTACTGGTCTATTTGCACTTGTTCAGATTTTTGTAGCCATGAATCCAGAAGAAGCTGTATATTTTGCAAATCCGGGTCCGGAATGCAAGTTTAATAACAACTTCTATTTCCACTGGGCAGACTTTAATAATGAACCAATCAATAAATGGACAGGCATCGCGGATAAGCTACTATCTATTCCAATGGCGCATCAAATGATTGGTTTCTATACAATTGCAGATGATGGCGATGGTATTCTGAAGGTCATGCGATCATATCAGTATTATGCAGCTAATGCTATTTCTGACCGTGTAGCAAAAATGAATTGGGAAAGCCAAGATAGACTCGGCGGATATATCTGGCATACTACCGGAAGTGGTAAAACCATGACGTCATTCAAATCCGCACAGCTTATCGCTAACTCGAAAGATGCCGATAAAGTCATCTTTTTAATGGATAGAATTGAACTTGGAACGCAATCACTTAAAGAATACCGTAACTTTTCTGATGAGACTGACGACGTGCAAGAAACAGAGGATACGGTCATGCTCATAGATAAGTTAAAGGACAATGACCCGGCCAAAACACTAATTGTGACATCTATTCAAAAGATGAGCAATATCAAATCCGAGGACAATGATTCCCATGCCCACGATATAGAGCTCATAAACCGCAAACGCATTGTATTTATCGTTGACGAATGTCATCGTTCCACTTTCGGGGATATGCTAGTAGACATCAAAAAAGCCTTCCCGAATGCAATGTTCTTTGGTTTTACTGGCACACCAATCCAAGAAGAAAACCAGAAGCATATGAACACTACCGCCTCCGTCTTCGGAAACGAATTGCATAGATATTCAATCGCCGATGGTATTCGGGACGGAAATGTTCTTGGTTTTGACCCATATAAAGTGCTCACTTACGCAGATAAGGATGTGCGAAAAGTCGTAGCTCTTGAACAAGCAAAAGCTGCCACCGAAGAAGAAGCACTCAATGACCCACAAAAAGCCGAGACTTATTATAAATATACCGATCCATCGCAGGTTTCAATGGTTGGAAGAATTGGTGCTGACGGAAAAAATATTAAAGGCATAGAAAACTATATTCCAAAAGTTCAATATCGCACCGAGGAACATATTTCTATGGTCATCAAGGATATTAAAGAAAATTGGCTAAGGCTGTCGCACAACAATAAATTCCATGCCATTTTTGCCACCAGCAGTATTCCGGAAGCTATAAACTATTATCGCAGGATAAAAAAAGAAATTCCAGCACTCAAAGTCACCGCACTTTTTGACCCGAGCATAGACAACAATGGCGATCGTGCGCTTGAAAAAGAGGATGGTCTAGTTGAGCTTATACAAGACTATAACGCTGCATATGGACAGGTATTTTCTATTCCAACGTATGCAAAAATGAAAAAAGACATCGCAGCACGTCTTGCGCATAAAGATCCATATTCTGGAATTGAACGTACTCCCGAAAAGCAAATTGATTTATTAATCGTTGTTGATCAGATGCTCACGGGATTTGATTCAAAGTGGATTAATACCTTGTACCTAGACAAAATATTGAAGTATGAGAACATTATTCAGGCATTCTCTCGTACAAACCGTGTTTTCAATAATGCAGAGAAGCCATTCGGAACAATCCGTTATTATCGCTATCCGCATACAATGGAGTCAAACATTCAAAAGGCTATAAAACTGTATTCCGGAGACAAACCAGTTGGTTTATTCGTAGACAAGCTCGAGAGTAACCTTACAAAGATGAATCAGCTCTTTAAAGACATAAAAGAGCTGTTTGAGAATGCGGGAATTGTCGAATTCGCTAAGTTACCAAGCGATGATTCTGAGCGCGGAAAATTCGCTTCTCTATTCAAAAACTTTAGTGAGCACCTAACGGCTGCAAAAATACAGGGATTCGACTGGGCTAAGGAAAAATATGTATTTAAGCACGGTAAAGGCAACCCGAAGACTTCCGTTAAAATGGAACTCAATGAAACCACTTATCTGATTCTCGTTTTGCGTTACAAAGAGCTCTTTGGGGGCGAGGGCGGCGGAACTGAAGAAGTTCCATATGAGATTGAGCCAAGTTTAATCGAAATTGATACTGGATGTATAGATACAAACTACATGAATTCCAGATTTGAAAAATATCTGCGTATGCTTAATCAGGAAAATGTCGATCCGGAAGAATTGCAGAAAACATTGAACGAACTTCATAAGTCTTTCGCGATCCTCTCGCAAGAAGAACAGAAATATGCCAACATATTCCTTCATGATGTAGATTCTGGCACTATTCAGCTAGAACCCGGCATGACATTTCGTGATTACATCGTGACCTACGAAAGACAGTCACGCGATGGCTTTATTCGAAAGATGGTGCAGAAAATTGGAGTTTACGAAGAAAAACTACGCTCGCTCATGGCCGCAAATCCAACAGAAAGCACATTGAATGAATTCGGGCGATTCGATGACTTGAAGGCTGGCGTAGATAAGCAAAAAGCAAAAGCCTTCTTTGAACAAAAAGAAAATACCACAATTCCAATGTATAAGATAAATCTTCGCGTTGATAAGTTACTTCGTGATTTCGTCTTAAAAGATGGATTCGATATTGATGAGGAATAAAATATATGAGAAAAAGTGCTGAAAATATCGCACAGCACAATACTGGAGGGGTTAAGATTTATATCTTAGCTCCTTCTTTTTTGCGGGAAAATGCCATTACTTGGGAACAGCGTAAGTTGGGGGATGTTGTTGGGAAGATTGAGAGTGGAAATCGTTTACCCAAAGAAAAAATAGTACAAGGAAATATACCTTATATTATGGCTCAATCAACCAATAATGGTGTTTTTAAGTATATAGATAAAAATAGTAAAGATTATCATGGTAACAATATGAAGCTATTTCCAGGTAATTCTATAACTTTCTCTATAGACAATCCTCATGCTATTTTTTATCAAGAACAACCTTTTTATACATCCAATATAATGAGAGTTATACATAAAGAAGAATTAAAGCGAGAGCAATATATTTTTATTTTAGAAAGTATAAAAAAATTTACACATAGTTATGATTGGGGTCGTAAATTTTCAGGTCCTGTCGTTAGTAATTTACCATTACGGTTTCCTTCCTATAAAGAGGAACAAGTAAAGATTGGAGCTTTCTTCAAACAACTCGACCACCTTATCGCCCTTCATCTGTATCAAATAAGACTGTCAAAAAATCAGAATTTGTTTTCTGCTCATCTTTGGGAGCAAAAACGACATAAAGCGTTGATAATACGCCCTTTTCGTAAAGGTCAAGTCTTTTAATTGCACCAAACGGATAGCCGTCAGAGGTGCTTTTGTTATATGCAAATTCACCGTTTAGAACCAAGTAATAATTGCTGACATCACGACTCGCAACACGGTTATTAAAATATGTGATTTGGTCCACTAATCCATATTGTGCTGAGATGGTCAACGGTAGAGTTGACTCATTATTTGTGTTCTTGCGTACAACTCTATCAACAAGTTCTCCCAACTTACGTTGTTCCCAAGCATCAGTAAAACCTGCAAATCTGACTTCCGGAACGGTTTCTCCATTTTTCGGAAACATTTTTTCAAGCATAGACTTTTTCATGACAATCAATTTGTCATACTTACGCTGATGAAGGGTAATAAGGTGGTCGAGATTTGAAAGATATTTACCTATCTTTCTTTGTTCTTCAATAGTTGGCACTAATATTTCTTCTTTTAAGAAATCATTTGTAACAAGGTCGTGCATCATTGTTGAAGCTTTTGTACATCTTGAAAGAATTGGCCGCATAACCCCCTCATTATGAATGGCATACTTCCAATAATGTAAATCATATTCACATATAGGTCGAAAAACTGCGAAAATATGCGAAACAATGCCGTTTCCAATGTCATTTGCAACAAATCTGCCAAACATAAAATCTTTACTACGATGTCCCTCAAAAGCAATATCACCAAGCTCAAAAATATTATAGGTGAGCAAGTAACTTTCATCCGTGATATATGAATCCTCTTTGAAATACATATTGGCAACCGAAATAATGTCATCTTTCCCGTATGTCAAATCATTCTTTCGGTTTACCTTTTCATACAACTCAGAGAACTTACGCTGTTCCCAAGTATCGGTAAAACCATCGAAACGAATTCGCGGACTAGAAGCCATATATATTCTGACGCTTATTCATATCAATATTTTAGCACGAGTCACACAAGTAGATATTTAATCTATCAATAATATAGGAAAACAAAGAATAAGTGGAAAACTTCAAATTAGGGGTATAGACTAATTGAGCAAGAGGCATTCCGGTTTCGAGACAAGCCATCTTAGCTGCTAGCAACTCATAGTTTGTTAGTTTTACAAGTTTGGTCTGATAAGTACGGGAATCAAAAAGATAAATTAGGTTCCCATATTCCAGGTCACTATAGTCATTTTCTTTCATCGTGTCTTGATAGTAGCAGAAAAAATTAAGAAATAAAGCGTGAGTACTACGTAGGCAAATCACTAAACATTATGACGATAGTTATGCCGTACCCTCTCAGCCAACTGTCACGTAAACCGGAGCTTTTCCTCTGTTGATATCCATCAGCAGGAAGGGAAGGTCTGATCCTGCGTTCAGATTTACACTATTCAAATAGTCCATGCGCGAGCAGCTCCTTTTTTGACGATATAGTTATAATATAAAAGGACGACGATAACAAGAGGAGTGTTGACTGTGAGTGAACTTTATTTTGCATACAGCCAGACAGAGACCGATCACTTGAAGGCGAAGGATAAACGGTTTGGCGAGATTATAGATCAGGTCGGTCACATTTACCGTCCATGCGATTCCGGAGCTGACCGATCCCGCGCCAAAGAAAAGAGGTTCAAAATGACGAGAGAACAGATGGTAAAAATCTGTCAGGAAAGAGACAAAAGCTATGAAGGAATGTTGGAGGTCGTAAGGATGCAGTACACATGTCATTATGATTCGCCGCTGGGAGCCATTACGCTTGCAAGCGACGGAGAGGCGCTCACGGGTTTATGGTTTGACGGACAGAAGTATTTTGCCGATACGCTTGCAAAGGATCACGAGACAAAGGAGATTGAAATCTTCCGGCAGACGAAGAAATGGCTGGATATTTATTTCAGCGGCAAAGCACCGGACTTCACTCCGGAACTGAATATGATATGTTCCGATTTCCGAAAAGCTGTGTGGAAAGTGATGTTATCAATTCCTTACGGGCATACCATGACCTACGGAGAAATCGCAGTGAAGATTGCCAAGGAACGCGGGCTGGAGAGAATGTCAGCACAGGCCGTCGGAGGAGCTGTTGGGCACAATTCCATTTCCCTCATCATTCCCTGCCACAGGGTTGTGGGGGCGAACAGTAGCCTGACCGGATACGCCGGAGGTATCGATAAAAAGATATGGCTTTTGGAGCACGAAGGCGTAGCTATGGACGGTCTCTTCAGACCAAAACACAGCACAGCGCCGTGAGGAGAAGGCGATGAGTGAACAGCAATGACCGCTCTTTTTCCTTCTTTAAACTATTGGCTTTTACTACTCACGAGCCTCATGAAATTCCAGCTTTTATAAAATTGGTGCGGACATAAAGAAAAACCCCCGATAAATCGGGAGTTTTTCTCACGCCATTTTGTATCAAAAGTGACGTCTAAACTTGGTGCGGGTTAAGAGACTCTAACTCTCGACCTCGTCCTTGGCAAGGACGCGCTCTAAACAACTGAGCTAAACCCGCATATTATTGGTGCTTGATCGGCTATTAATTTTAAAGAACTACAGGTAATATTATAGTCATATGCCACAAATTATGTCAACTGAAAAATAGCTAGCTCTTAGCTAGCTATTTTCGTAATCTTACAAAATTTTGGTGGCTCCTCCCAGACTTGAACTGGGGACACAAGGCTCTTCAGGCCTCTGCTCTACCAACTGAGCTAAAGAGCCACAATCATGGTTGAAATCTTCTTAATTATATAAAAATATCTAGTATTTTGCAACGAGCTAAACTTAACCCTCAATTTACATTAGCGCTATATGTGATACAGACTATATATGTTAAAATATAAGCAATAGGGGAAAATATGGACGAAACTAAAAAAGTTATTATCTACAGCACCAACTGGTGCGCCTACTGTAAAATGGCAAAGCAATACCTAGACAGCAAAAATGTTGCTGCCGAAGAAAAAAATATCGAAGAAGATTTAGAGGCGCACGATGAGTTGATGCAAAAGGTGGGCGGTAATTTCCGTGGCGTACCTGTGCTTGATATCGGTGGCACTATTATACTGGGCTTTGATCGCGCTAAAATTGACGCCGCGCTTGAAAATATTAAATAAACTTTAGAGCTAACGCCTTATTTAGCCTTTTGCTTTAAGGCTTTTTCGTAAATGGCTACTAGCTTTTCGGTTTGACGTTTTTCAGTTAGATCCTTAGCTAATTTAATTGAAGCTGTCGAAAAAGCTTTGTAGGTATCTTTATTTTTTAATAGCTTAATAATTTTGTTAGCAAAACTGCGGGGATTATTTTTAGCAATATAACCGTTGACATTATTTTTAAAACAAGCCGGCGCCTTTGGATCGCATAAAATAATCGGCAATCCACCATGAGCGGCTTCGGTAACCGTTAAACCTTGAGTATCAGTTAAAGAGGGGAATAGATAAAGCTTGCTGACACTAGTCAGGACGCTGACATCATGACGATCATACCGACCGGTAAAAATTATGTGATTTCTAGCGGGACTTTCTAGCGCCATTTTTTCTAGGGTTGCCCGATATTCCCAATCGCCCGCAAAAATCAGCTTGGCTTTGGGGCGCTTAGCGATAACGCGCTCAATAGTTGGTATTAATAAACTAAGATTCTTTTCCTGACCTAGACGGCCAAAATAAATTAATACCTCGTCATCCGGCTCAATATTATAGCTTTGTCGAAATTGTTTAATACTATCTTTAGAAGCGACTATCGGCTTATCAACACCAGTAGGCACGACCTTTAAATTTAGCTTGACATGATTAGCCTTAGCGATAGTCTTTAGCTGATTGGCCGACTTTTCACTAACGGCGATCACATAATCGCAGGCATTATACCAATGCGCTATCATTGCGCCGACTAAGCGCTTGCCCCAAGATTCTTTGGACTTTTGAAAAGCAAACAAAGTAGCAAAATCAAGGCGATTTTTCATAGTCATATCAACCGCCATTGGCATCAATAAACCCATAGCCGCATAGCCTAATTTTAATAATTTATAGCTATCAGAATATTCATAAGTATCTGTACAGTGCTGACCGATCAAAACTGCACCAGTTTTTTTGGCTGCATAGCAACAGAAAAGCGCCATCTGTCCAGCCGTAAAAAAGTGTAAGACATCGATATCTAGATCTTTAACCTTTTTTAAAAGTTTAGGCGGGAAAAATACTGACAATTGTCCCTCTTTAAAGCCGGCACCCCTAATGGTAGGGAAGTGAATTAAATGATCATCTTTTGAATCGGTAGCGCTAACTTGGTTTCTTAGATTAGCCGACGGTGCAAATACAAACACTTCGTGACCCATTTTTTCTAGTTCACGCCTAGTAACATCAACCACTACGACTACGCCATTTTGGGCGGGTCGATATGTGTCTGTAAATAATCCAATCCGCATAATTCTTTACCTATCTTTGGGCTGCTTAGGCGCTATTTCTAGTAATCGATCATATAAATCCATAAGAGCCTTCACTGACTGGCTAACATCGTAACGCTTGGCTAATGCTTTGGCTTTAGTTTGATACTCTTTATAAAAAGCCGTATCTTTTTGGAATTTTTCGATCAGCTCTTTAAAGTTATCTTCTTCACCCTTAGCTACATAATCAGAAAAAGTGGCATCATAGTCGTGTATATTTCTGACCAAGACCGGCAAGCCACTGGCGGCGCCTTCAATAATCGCTAAGCCAAAAGTCTCTTGCATCGATGGCATAAACATTAAATCGCTAGCCTGCATGAATAACCTAGCTTTTGATAAAGAAACTACACCACTAACTAACAGGTTTTTAGGCGCCTTTTTAATCTGTCGGCTAAGACTTACATAATCAGAGCCAGCTAGTTTAAATGGTATGCCACCAACCCAAATAAACTGAGTATTGGGTAATTTTTTGGCCATTTTTAAAAAGGTATCAAAACGCTTGCGCGGTTGAATTTGACCATTACCAACCACGATAAATTTATCTAGCGGTAAATCTAAACTTTGCCGAATCTCGGCTTTTTTATCGGCAGCTATTTTATATTTTGCGGTATCAATGGTGTTACTGATTACAACTATTGGCCGCTTAACACCAAGCTTAATTAAACTTTCCTTAGTAGCCGGCGACACAGCAATAATAGTGTCAGCTAAATTATAGAAAAACTTTAAATAGTATTTAAAAATATGCACCCACCATGTTGCGCCAGCAATCGAGCCGACCAAGCTATCTGGTACAACATGGGCGCTAACCACTTTTTTACCACCCTTACGAGAGATTAAACGGCGAAAAGCAAACGAGCCAAACGTGTGAATATGAGTAATATCGGTTTCTGCTAAAGGCTGACTATTGACTAAAAGGTCAATACTGGGCTGACTTTCCAGCATGTGGCGCATTTCCAAATAAGCAGTGTGAACGCCATGACCTTGAATAGTAAAATCACTTTCGGAAACTAAATTAACCGTGATACGCTTTTTCTGCATTTTAAATATTAACTAAATAAATCTTAGGGCTATTATACCAAATTATAGCTTTGCTATAATATAACCATATATGACACGTAAAAAAACTATTTTAACTGGCGATAGACCCACAGGAAAGCTCCATCTAGGGCATTATATAGGGTCACTAAAAAGTCGTGTCGACCTGCAAAATAGCGGCGACTATAACACTTTTGTCATGATTGCCGACATGCAAGCTTTAACCGATAACGCCAAAAATCCCACTAAAATACAGCAAAATGTTATCGAGGTAGCCCTTGATTATCTAGCGACTGGCATAGACCCTAAAAAAACCACCATCTTTATACAAAGTCAGATTCCCGCCTTAAGCGAGCTAACTATGTATTATATGAATTTAGTCAGTATATCTAGGCTAGAGCGCAACCCAACCGTAAAAACAGAGATCAAGCAAAAATCTTTTGCTGGTCACGTACCCACCGGCTTTGTGATTTATCCAATCTCGCAAGCTGCTGATATAACAGCTTTTATGGCTGATATAGTGCCAGTAGGTGAAGACCAACTGCCTATGATTGAGCAGACTAGGGAAATTGTGCGCAGTTTTAATAGCACCTATAAAAGCCAGGTCTTAATCGAGCCTAAAGCCTTAACCCCCAAAGACTCAATCGCTTGCCGACTACCAGGAATTGATGGTAGCGCTAAAATGAGTAAAAGCCTAAAAAATGGTATCTACTTGGCTGATGATGTTGATGTCTTAAAGGCTAAAGTCATGTCAATGTACACCGACCCGAACCATATTCATGTGTCTGACCCAGGCAAAGTAGAGGGCAACACCGTGTTTTCATATCTAGATGCCTTTGCTAGCGATAAAGACAAGGTGGCCGAGCTAAAAGCACAATATCGAGCGGGGGGACTAGGCGACATTAAAGTTAAAAACTATCTATTTGAAACCCTTAACGAGCTACTAGAGCCTATACGCAATAAGAGAAATGACTTAGCTAAAGATCCTGGCGCTGTCTATGACATATTAAAGGCAGGCTCAGATGAAGCTAATAAAGTAGCTTCCAATACTCTTAAATTAGTGCGCGCGGCTATCGGCGTTAATTATTTTTAAAATGCGCTTAGATATATTGCTGGCTAATAAAAATCCTGACTTTTCACGCTCGATGCTGCAAAAGCTAATTAAAAACGGCCAAGTTAAAGTCAACGGTGCCGTTAAAACTAAGGGCGGGCTAGATGTAGCGGATGACGCTAAAATTGAAATTGTAGACACCCCTGCTATAGACTTTAGAAAAGACAAGCTAAAGCTAGAAAAAGTCATTATCTTTGAAGATGATAACTGCTTAGTTATTAATAAGCCGGCAGGCGTACTAGTACACCAAAAAGGCGGGCTAGCTAGTGAGTGGACCGTAGCAGACTTAGTAAAAGATCACTTTGATAAATCAGAGCTAAAGCGTAATAAAGACAATAATCGCTTAGGTATTGTGCACAGACTAGATCGCGCCACTAGTGGCGTTATGATATGCGCTAAGAATTTAACCACTGCTAGCTTTTTAGCCAAACAATTTAGTGAACGTAAAGCTAAAAAAACTTATCTAGCCATAACCGAAGCTATCCCTAAAATGAGCACTGCCCGAATTGATCTGCCGATAACTAGAAACCCTAAACGACCGGCTAGCTTTATGGTTGACGCTAGCGGTAAAACAGCTATTACTGATTATGAAGTAGTCGCCGAGCTAGCGGACAAAAAAGCCCTGATCAAACTGAAGCCACTAACTGGGCGCACCCACCAACTACGCGTGCATTTAAATTATTTACACGCTCCAATCATGGGTGATAGTTTATATGGCGTCAATACGAAAAAGCGAACCCACTTTAAGAATAGCCCGATGTTCTTGCACGCTTATCAACTAGAAATTACCTTACCAGTTAAAGATGGCAACAATATCAGAAAAACTTTCACGGCTGAACTACCAAGTTACTTTAAAGAAAAAATTGGAGGAGCAGTTGAACTTTGACGACTTAATTCTAAATAAACAAGCTAGGCTTGAACTGACTTGCTATCTGAAGCGCCCGACACACGCTTTAATGTTAGTGGGCAATAAAGGCGTTGGGTTAGGGACAATTGCAAAAACACTCGCTAAAACTATATCTAAAAATAATGTCATCTATATTTGCCCAACTATCCACAAGAGCCAAAAAACACCGATCATCAGTAGCGAAGATATCGACGGTTTAACTGATTTAGTACGCGATAAGCGCCTAGATAGTTTGACTATAGTTATGGATGACGCCGATCAAACTAACAGCGGTGTGTTTGAAAAAATTTTAAAAATTATCGAAGAGCCTAACGCAAATCTAAACTTTATTTTTACTAGTCATAGCACCGCCCAGATACCAGCCACAATACTGTCGCGCACTCAAAGAATCACTATTAAAACACCCAGCACCGCCGACTGCTCAGTTTTACTAAAAGAAGCTGATCCAACTACTAGACAACAAATTAATTTTTTAGCAGCCAACTTGCCAGCGGAAATTTGTCGTCTACAAAATGACCACCAAAAGCTAGCTAACATCGCAGAGGTTATTACGTTAGCAAAAATATTTTTATCTGGCAGCTTAGATGATCGCTTAGACATAGCAGGGCAGGTTAAAACTAGAGATAACGCCATTGCCCTAGTTGATAGCTTGACTAAATTAATCTATGCGGTGATAAGTAGTAGCAAAGAGCCAGCCAAGCAGGCTAGTAATCTTCATCTTCTAAGTAGCGCCAAAACTAATCTAAAACATAACGCTAGCCCTAAAGCGCAATTAACTAACCTAGCTCTAAACTTTTAGCCCTATGCTATAATTAAAGCCAAGCTATGTTTGGCATATTATTTATTATTGTTTTAACTGTGGCGATAACACTTATAAAAGTTGACACGACTAATCCCAAAAAAGAACTTTCTAAACTTGAAATCCAATTAAACAAATTATGGGAAATCTCGTTAGGTGCTATCAAGAATAAAAATTATTTGCGCGCTGAAAAAGCGTTATTAACTATTTTGCGAGTAGACGAGCGCAATGCTCGCGCCTATAATCGGCTAGGCATTTTATACGCTAAACAGGGTGATTTAGATGATGCTATCGAATGCTTTGAAATCGCTCAAAGTTTAAAACCTAGCGCACCGTCACTACATAATGTGGGGCTAATCTATTACGAAATAGGTGACCTAGAAAAAGCTCGTCAAGCTTTTGAGCAAGCTTTAAGTATAGAGGATAGTCTGGCTTCTAGGCACATTGCCTATGCCAAAGTACTAGAAAAACAAGGCGATACGAAAAAAATGTTGGCCGAACTAGAAAAAGCGGTTGACTTAGAGCGCAACCCGCAATCGCTTGCTATTTTAGCAGACGCCCTAGATAATTTAGGCAATAACGAGCGCGCCGAAAAGCTGCGCCGAATTGCCCGCGGTATGATAAAACGGGGCAACCGTACTCGTATTAAACAACCGCAAAAAGTCAATCTTTAAGTGATTTTTTAGCTTGAGTTTAAGGCGCCTTTTTGCTAAACTAAACCTACGCCGATTTAGCTCAGCTGGTCAGAGCAGCTGTTTTGTAAACAGCAGGTCCTCGGTTCGAATCCGAGAATCGGCTCCATGAAATTGTTCTTTTTGCTAAGGGAGCTTGTTAACTGGCTTAGTAGTAATTAATTAAGCTGGGGTAGTGAAGCGGTCAAACACGACAGACTGTAAATCTGTTGGCATTCGCCTTCGGGGGTTCGAATCCCTCCCCCAGCACCACAAGCCAACGCCGCCTTAGCTCAGTGGTAGAGCACTTCCATGGTAAGGAAGGGGTCTCGAGTTCAAATCTCGAAGGCGGCTCCACAACCCAAAAACTCCTTGATAGTATTAGGCAACAACCCTAGTTCTACCAAGGAGTTTTTATATCAAAAGCAGCTAACGATTCTGACTATCAAATCTTAGTATCTGCTCGCCAGGCCAAACAAAACTAGTGTAGCCCTTTTCTCGGCCATTAATTGCATTTTTTCTTTGTTCAGTTTCATCAATCGCATCAGCCCAGCGGTCAGGATAAAAGCTAACTTCGCCGACATTTACTTCAGCCCCAATTTGATTAGCTAGCCCCCTTAGTGACTCTAGTTGATAATCAAAGCTTGCGTATGAGCCAAAAGCAAAAAATTCTTCTTTGTCTTTATCGCTTAAGCTAAGCACCTTGTCTTTTTGTTCATTAGTCATCCTGTCATAAACTTTAGCGCGCAGATCAGCTTTTTTATTATCATCTAAAGAAGACCACCGGCTAACGGCTTTATCTTCTATCTCCGAACGGCTTAACTGTCTTCCGTTGCTGCGAAAATCAGTTGATTCGTCAACTGTATTTCTATAGGGATGAAAGCTAATAACATCAATCAGCTTTTTATCCTCTAAGGTTTCATCTTGTGCTTTTAATGCTTGGACCTGATCAACAACTTCTTTAGTAAAATCATAGTCATAAAATGCTGTGCCAGCCAAAGATAATTTGATGTCCGGAAAATCAGTTTTTAAAGCCTTGGCGGTGTCAAAATAAAGCTTTGCATAAGCCTTAGGCTCTACGGTTTCAGCAAAAGCTTCAGACTGAAAAATCTCACTGCTATCATGACCCATATTGCATTCATTGCCAATTTCAAGCGTCAGGCCCTTGCCATTTTGTTCAGCATAGCCACTTTGGTTAACAAAATTTTTACAAAGAGCGATATAGTCAGATGAACTTTTAGGTATATTACTAGTCAGCTCTCCGTTTTCATTAGTATGTAGTTGGCTCATGACAACCGTTAAATCTGTATCGCCCGCTTTTTCTTTAATTTTTCGCACTTGCGACATTGCAGCTTCATCGATATGAATGTCTTTGCGACCATATTCATCTATTTTGGTAGCGTTTGCTATTGAAAACGCAGACATAGGGGAGTAGGGGTTAAGCCGAAACCTCATGCCGTCTGGCAACTTTGCTAAAGTTTCATCTAAAAGCCGATCTTTAGCTAGCTCTTCATTGGCGGACAATAAAACCTGCTCTTCAGGCCGATCATACTTTTCTGCTAACTTAGAAGCATCACCGCTAGACTTTAGGTCTAAAGCGTCCTTACGTGCTGCTGGCCAAGTCATCATTTTGCTATCAATGTTATAGCCCATTACATCAGCATTTTTCGATACAATATCGATTTCTTCGTTATGAACTGCCTCTAAATTGGTCATTTCTCTCGGGTTTTGCTTTTCCATAAATTCACCCCTCATAAGTGGCGCAGCTTCTTCAGCTACTTTCTGCCATGGATTTTTTTCACTAGCGATAGAGCTATTTTTATTATTGCTATTTTTGCTACTAGAAAAAGTTTCTCCACTATGCATATTTTTGTTTTTATAAATAACCTATTAATATTTTCGCATACCCTTAAAAT
>CAMXZF010000011.1 GCA_947253405.1 uncultured Candidatus Saccharibacteria bacterium
GTTAAGGTTAATCGTATTTCTGACGATAGAGGTGTATTACTAGAGCTAACGGTCGCTCCAGACGATCTTGGTCGAGTAATTGGCCGTCGTGGCGAAACCGCCCAAAGTTTGCGCAATCTCTTGCGTGCACTAGGCATGAAAAATAACGATCATTATAACTTAAAAATTATTGATACTGACAAACAGCCGTCAACTACAAAAACAGAAGATGCCGAATCTGTCGAGTCTGTGGAAAAAAATGACTCTGAAACTGTGGAAAACAGCTCTGAGCGCGTAAAAAAGTTACGTGAAGACCTTGCCGATATCGATGATCTTGATATATAATATTTTTAGTTCGAAAAAGTGTGCGCGAACTAAAAAATGTGAGATTTATTTGTGCTAGAAAACCCTGTTTTTGACGGGGTTTTTTGGTATTTAGGCTACACCAACTTATTCTAGTATTGTTTATCTGTTAAAATATGCTAGAATATTAACCAGTTAAAGAGTCTAATTTTAGGAGTTTATTTTTATGAGTGATTTAGTAAAAGAGATATCTGACGCCCAAAAAAAGGCTAAGGTAGTTGATGTTAGAAGCGGTGACACCGTTAGAGTTTATCAGCAAATTAAAGAGGGCAATAAAAGTCGTATTCAGATGTTTGAAGGTGTAGTTATTCGTACAGACAGAAAGCAATCACTTAATAGCCGTATCACTGTCCGCAAAGTTACATCAGGTGTTGGCGTAGAAAAATCATATCTTTTACATTCACCTTTAGTTGAAAAGATTGAGGTTATCAAGCGTAGCAAAGTTCGCCGGAACTACCTATCTTATTTGCGCCAGCGCTTTGGTAAATCAGCCCGCTTAGTTGGCAAAGCTTTTGACAAAAGTATTAATGACACCACTGTTTCTACAGAAGACAAAGTAGCTGAAGAACCAAAACAAGAGCCTAAGGAAGTAAAAGAAGTTAAAAAATCCGAAGCTAAAAGCTAGCACTAAACTATAAAAATCACTCGTAGTAGTGCCATTATGTTAAGCCAGAACATTGTAATTGGTATCGATGAAGTAGGGCGCGGTCCATGGGCCGGCCCTCTTTTGGTTGGCGCCGTAGCCTTAGATATGAATTTGCACTATCAAGGCTTAAAAGATAGTAAAAAGCTAACAGCAAAAAGTCGTCAACGACTTAGTCATTACATAAAGGCCAACGCTATAGCCATTGGCCTTGGCTGGGTTAATGCCAAAGTAATTGACAGCCTAGGCTTAACTAAGGCGCTAAAGCTAGGCGCTAAGCTAGCTATGGCGCAAATACCAGATAGTATTCAAAAAATAGCTAGCAGAATTGTTATTGATGGCAATATTAACATGTTAGACAATCCTAAAGCCCAAGTCATGATAAAGGCAGACAGTCAAATTAGCGCTGTATCGGCCGCCTCTATAGTGGCAAAGGTATCACGTGATAACTACATGATAGCTTTAGATAAAATTTTTCCTGAATATAATTTTTCTAAACACAAAGGCTATGGCACACTGGGGCATCGTCAATCTATCGAGCAACATGGAATAATTGATGGTGTACATCGTCAAAGTTTTCGCCCCATTTTTAGTCTAGGCCAAAATAGCGCAAAAGAATCACCTCGCACACCTAAAAATATCGGTTATGTTGCTGAAGATATAGCCACAGATTATTTATTAGAAAAAGGTTTTTCTATTATAGCGCGCAATTGGCGCAGCAAAACTAGTGAAATAGATATCATTGCCTCTAAAGCTAAGACTATTTATTTTATTGAGGTTAAGTATCGTCAAAAGGATAGCTATGGTGACGGCTTAGAGGCAATTACGCCCAGTAAGCTTACCCACATTAAAAAGGGAATTGATCTATTTTTATTAAAGAATTCTAATTTTGCAGATTTGAACCCACAAATTTGCGCTATAGCCATGACAGGCAATCCACCCACAGTTAAAGATTTTATATTGATAAAACAGTAGCCCTACTTATTTTTACTGCGCTTTTTACTATATTTTTTGGGGCGCTCTTTATCAAATTTAATCGATAGATTGATTTTAATAATTCCAAGCTTATTTAGTTCACGATATAGCAGAAATGCGGCCATTAATACGCCGACTAAAATACCCCAAAGCGCAATTTCGGCTACTTGATGCAATAAACAATCTATCGATAAGCCAATTATAAACGGGGCAAACACTGACAATATAATAATTAAGCCTAGATAAAGTAGCTGATTAGCCGTTGACATTTTGCGAATGTCTAGTTTTTTACGAATTGATTGATATAACCTAGCCAATTACTGCTCCTTATATAATTTTACTAAGTGCTTTCCCTATACAAAATGAATCAGTGAAATGTTTTATAACTATAAGCCTTAGCTTCCCGTTAGATTAAAATTGTTTTTTATTGTTTTTCAAAGAAAAGTCTATCTTTACCGACAGTTTGAACACTTTCGTCTTCTTTTAGTGTTATTGTTACTTCTTTCTTAGCATTGCCATTAAAATCATCGCTCCCTGCGGTCAACATGTAGCTTGAGCCTACATAATCAAGCTCCTCAGGATATTTTGGATCTGAAGTTATTTTTGTTTGATCTTTAGCTATAAAAAAGGTAGCTAATTTGGGATTTGTAGTTGTTACTTTATATTCGCCAGCTGGCAATTTATAGAGATACTTGGTTACTGGAGAGTCGCTATCTTTATTTAAAACAATCTTTCGGCCATAAACCCCTTCTTTCTCACCAGCAATAGCATACGTTAGCTTATCTTCTTTTTTGGGTTTTTCTTTATTGCTTCCATTATCTTTTTTCTTGTCTTGTTTCTTATTTTGTTGTTGAATTTTTGACGGCTTGTAGGTCTGGCTAACATTATTTTTGGCAAATTCGTTACCATAACCGTTATAATATGCGATAATACCTATAACGCCTATGACTATACCAAAAATAGCCCATTTTTTCTTGGCTGGCGATAAATTATTGTTGAACTTCATTTATCTTGTTACTCCTCGTTTCCTTTATATTAAATTGCTACCACCAGAAACAAAATGGCACTGCAAACTGTCTCTACCTTCGTTTATAAACTTAAATTATCCAACTATTTATACAGCACTATTTTATTGATTTGCTATAGAAATATTCGGTAAATGATTGAAAGTAAATACATTTTAATTGTAACACAAATCAACCACCTAATAACTGTTTTAGACATAAGCAAAAAGAGCCTATAAGTAGGCTCTTTTTATGTATAGAATTATTTTTGGTGGGCGAGGAGGGACTTGAACCCTCACGATATTACTATCAACAGATTTTAAGTCTGTAGCGTCTACCAATTCCGCCACTCGCCCAAAATAAAGGCTTTTTAATTATAGCATAAAAATTTTTTAACTAGCTATAATTTTATTGGGCAGTTTATTTTTATCTCATAAGATAGTAATATATAGAAGTAAATATGAATCCGGTGGAACGAAAAAATCAAAACAAGAATAGAAATTCAATTAGTGTACCTGAGCGTAAAATATCTAATCCGCATCAGCTACGACCAGTCACACCCCTAAAATCTACCTCTAAGAGCACACTAAGCGACAATAATTTTTATAACAAAAGGCATGCCCCGACCTCAAACCCATCTGGCTTAACTAAGGTAGAGCAGGAAAAAGTTAAGATGGCTCGCCTGACTGCACACAATATCGCTAAGAGGCAAGCCGAGCAAGATTCAAAAGCAGAAGCGCAAAAACGCTATCACACTGCTTGGCAGAATTATTATCAAAAATATTACGAAAATTATTATATGGCAGCTCTACAAGAGCAATATAAAAAGCTTGCCGAAGAAAGGCGACAGCTGGCTTTACAAAAAGACAAAAATCTAAAGACATTTGCCGACAGGAAAGAGCGCGAAGCTAGTTTAGGCGCTAAGAAATCTAAATTAGAATCCAAGCTAAAAAAAGATTTAATCAATAAAATAAAACAAGAAGCTTCAAAAGTGAAAGCAAAGCGCTGGTTTTGGCCAGTAGTGAGCGCCCTGATAGTGTGTTTATTGTTTATAGCTATACAATATAATGGCCTGATTACTGCGCAAATTGCTAGCTTTATATCTCCTGGAAATAGCTCTAATAGCTCCGTTATTGTTAGTCCTGATCAAGATCAGACTGTAACTAATAGCCCTAGAATAATTATTCCTAAAATCAACATCAATGCACCCGTAACCTATGGTCTAACTGATCTATCAGAAAGTTCGTCGCAAAAAGCACTTGAAAGCGGCCCCATACATTACCCCATAGTTAATGCCAACTCTTTACCGGGCGAAAATGGCAATACCGTTATATTGGGCCACAGTAGCGCTGATTTTTTTGCTGGCGGTAATTATAAATTTATATTTGTGCAGCTTAATAAATTACAATCCGGTGATATATTTTATCTAGATTACGCCAAAAAACGCTTTATCTATAAAGTCAGAGAGCTAAAAATAATATCACCCAATCAAATTGACGCCCTTAATCTTGGTCAAGATAAGCCCTATGCTACTTTAATTACTTGCGATCCACCAGGCACGACTATTAATAGATTGCTAGTTATTGCTGAACAGATTTCACCCAAACCAGAGGAAGGCCATGTACATCAGGCTAGCGACAGCAAAATAACAAATCAAAGTATTACTGGCCGACCAGCCACCTTGTTAGAAAAAATCTTTGGTAAATAAAATTAGTTAGCTGTCATAGTAGAACGTTGAAGCATTACTCCACCAGCTACATTATCAATACTAAAGAAATACTTGTAATTAGCTGACAAACCAGCCGACATGGCACCACTAACGATATGACGGCGATTATTGCCATCGAACTCCATCATAGAAACACCATTATCGTCGATATCGACCAAATTGTAATCATCTAGCCAAACAAGATCATTGACAGTTTTTTTGATATTAAAGCTATAGTTTTCACTAGTCTCAGTGTCAAACGAACTAACTAGGTTTCCTTTTTTAGATAGCAAAAATCGACCATTAGGACTAAACTTTATGTAATCAACTGGCCCAACCGATAAATATACTGGCCTTGTTGCTTGACCGCTTGAAACACCGTGAGCCAAATCTTTATTATCTGTTGGCAAGTCATCTAGCGGGTTAGGGTAGATTGACACATTCTCACCCCGCGCAATTGCTAAATAATTTACACCATTATATTTAGAAAGACCTATCTTTATATCAGCCGAATCATCATAGCTTTTAATAGCATGGAGCTTATCACCATAATAAATTACGACATCTAATTTGTTTTTATTGCCTTTAGCGGATTTTCTAACTAAAGCCACTCGATCAGTGCCGTATATGCTATAGCTTAAAACATTAGTAGCAATCGGCGCTGTTACCGTTAAGCTGCCATAGTCAAGCTTTCTTAAATTACCGTTAATTAAACCGTACATTAAATTTCCGCCCCCACCAATAAAATGCATTTCAGAATCATTAGCTTGACTATTAAAGACTAAGCCTAAGTCTCGACTGACGTTTTTTATTAATTTGTTATTATCTCGATCAAGTCGCAAATATTCATTAACTAATTTATCGTCTTGGCCCTTAAAGGTGTGCTTAACCAATAAAAAGCGCGAGCCAGCGTCCCATTCAACCACTTGATAATTATCTAGTTCTGGTTTGGGGCTAGTAGTAATTACGTCGCTAGTAAAATCAAAAGTATTAAATTTAACATTTTTAGGATTACTAATATTAGCAATGGTTAACGCTGGCTCTTGATTGTCTATTTTTAGAGCTATAAAGTTCCTATTAGGGGATGGTAGAACTTGGCTAATAGCACGAAAAGACTTTATCGAATCAGTCTTGACATTCTTTGGCACCAAACGAGCATAATCTAGCCAGCGCACTGTACTAGGCAACGTATTAACCGTCTTTTTCCAAACATGATAACCATCTTTTAACATCGACACTTCTAGCGTTCCTGAGCTAACATTCGATCTAGTAGGGGTAGTGGCGGAAATCTGTGCTTTACCCGCCCAAATAGTTGCGCCCTCAGGGAAGGTATTAAACTGCAAAAGGGCAACTTGCGAAAATTTTCCAGATTCTATATCAAAACGATAACCCATCACCCAAGTTATACAAACAATTAAACCAACAATCGAAACAATCGCCATAATGGCGTAGCTAACAATATTTTTTATAAGTCGACGCCTTTTAATATTGCTATTCATAACGAAATTCTTTTAGCTTTTTATATCGTACAATAGCTAGTATTGTAAAATATATTAGCTATCAGGGCAAGCACTTGCACTTTAAAGACATAACCGCTAAAATATTTACAAAATAGAAAGAGAGAGGTTAATGGGGATAGTTATTATTAACGGTAAGCGTTATAGCTCAGTTACAGGCTTACAGATTGACGACTTGCCACAAAAAAATCTTATTAAGAGAAAGCAGGTGGTGTCCACATCTGAAAACAAGGTAGTAGAGCCAACTTTAAGTTCTAGTTCCAATAAAACAGAAAGCTTAAATGATGATGATCTTATAAAGATCAATCAAACTATGGATAGTTTTTTGCGTACAAAAGTAGAGAAAGTCAATGTTTCTCCAATCAATAAGGCCAACAAGGTGCAACCTAAAAAAGTTAAAATTACCGTCAGCGACTCCGAAGCTAAAAGGGATCTGCCTTCTTGGGTAACTAACTATATAGAGGGCGGGGAGCCGACTGAAGTAGAGCCTGAAACTGACGCAGAGCGTGTTTTTCGCTTAACTGCTAGGCGAGCTAGCAATCCATCTGGTCGCCGACATGTTAAATCTTCTAAGACT
This sequence comes from uncultured Candidatus Saccharibacteria bacterium, assembly GCA_947253405.1. GTDB lineage: Bacteria > Patescibacteriota > Saccharimonadia > Saccharimonadales > Saccharimonadaceae > Nanoperiomorbus. Next base: position 6,767 of record CAMXZF010000011.1, read on the forward strand.
TTAAATAGGCGCTTTGTCACTAAACCCCATGCTAATCATATAGCTAAAGTCGCCAAGACTAAAATTGAAGCCAGATCTAATAGCTTTGACGCTAGCGCCAAATTAGTTAGCTCTACTAAAGTAGTTGACGGCTTTCATCCTCTATTAACCAAAAAACAAGCCTCTGCTTACAGGGCTTATAAAAATAGAATTAGCGTCGCTAGCGATGTCAATCTAAAAGATACCAAGGCGCAAAGCAGTCTAGATATAGTCGATAAAATAGCTGACCCTAAGGATACGCCTAGCGATAACGATCGTTTTTCAATTTTACAAGAAGTTCTAAAAAACGAACAGTCTAGTGCTAGCGCTGGTCCAGGGTCTAGTAGTAAAATAGCCAAATCGACGAAGTTAACCGCCAATGCTAAGAAAAAACGCATTGATAGCAAAGAACGAAAATCCACCAAAAAACCTTTTCGCGCTCCAGCTATAGCCGCCTTTGCTCTATCTCTCATGTTGATGGTTGGCTATGGCGTATATCTAGCAATGCCCTCCATATCAGTGAAAGTTGCCGCTAATAATGCTGGTATAGATGCTAAAAACCCCTATGCTCTAGAAGGCTACCACATTAACGGTCCTATAGCATACTCTTCGGGTGAAGTTACAATTAACTATGTTGGCAACAACGGATCGAAATACTCAGTAAAACAAAGTCGTTCCAATCTTGACGAAAATACAGTTCGAGATAACGCTGAAGCCATCAGCAATGGTAACTATCAGTCTATTAAGGGACGTGATTCAAATATTTATCGTTATTATAATAATGCCACCTGGGTAAAGGGTGATATGATTTATACTATTAGCGGTAACAGGAGTTTAGATGACAACCAAATCCTGACAATTGCTAACAGCTTGTAAAAATAGTAGTATATATTGATATGCGATGCGCTAACGATCTAGCGAAGTCGTTCGCTAAAGAATTAGAAGCGGTTAACCTCAAATACAAAGCAACGGACTTAGTAGCCGACGCTGATACTCTGCACGTTGAATCGACTGGGGCTAGTATTAGCGAACTTTATGAAAGTATCCGTAATGCTAGTCAAAATGCCGAAGAAGATCTATTGTTAATGCACGCAATTTTGCGTTTTTTAGAGCGCTCTTTTTTAAAGCCAAGCACAAAATTACTTAATAAGTCTGGTGAGAATCTTATAATTGATCTAACTCTAGCAGGTTATCTAAAAAATGACTCTATAACTTTTGCTCAGATTGATCATATTACTAATTTAATAATTGAAAGTAACAAGCTTAGAGTTAATCTTAAAAAGAAATATCCAACTAAACAAATAAAGCGCTGGGTGATTAGACCTCTAGCCTCAGCTATTGAATCTAGCTTAGTTGATCATCAGCGCAAACAAGTGCTGGCCAATCTAGCCTATAATTACTTCTTAAAGGCTATTGATATTAAGCGATTATCCGAGGAAAAACCTAGCACCTATGAAGCTACACTTTATGTAGCAATTGAACAAGTGCTATTAAAAAACGACCCCGCCTTTACGCGGTTAAATTTAATTAATCGATACAAAATTTCTAAGACAAACACTACTCAATATGCTGAATTTAACCAAGAAATAGACAGCCTATTTGCCTCAGATCTATTAAAACAGCTAAACCACATAGTCGATCGCAATGGCGCGCCGTTTCGCATTTTACTTCACGCCATTAAAAATGATAGTGACCTTAGTAGCCATATCAAAACTGAAAAAGCACTTATTGAAGTATTCGACGCCTCTATAAAAGCTAGTTATTTAAAAATCAATAAAGATATTAACCGTGGCATTGTACGCAGTGTTGTATTCCTAATTATTACAAAATTTTTAGCCGGTATAGCTATGGAAGTCCCATACGACTTGATGGTGCACGGCGCAGTTATGTGGTTGCCACTAACTGTAAACTTAGCCTTACCGCCTTTGTATATGGTGTTACTACGCTTAACCTTAATCATGCCTGACGCCAAAAACACTAAGGCTTTAACCAGGGAAATTAGTCGCATTTTATATAAAGAAATGCCAAAAAAGCCTTTTCTTGGCCCATCGAAACGAAAATTCAGCTACACCTACAACATTCTTTACGCCCTTATGGTTGTCGGAGTGTTTGTCGGTGTGAGCTATCTTTTGATTAATCTAGCGCAATTTGAATGGATTCATCTAGCAATATTCTTTGTCTTTATTAGCACTGCTAGCTTCTTAGGCTTCCGCTTAAGTCGAGCAATTCGCTCTATCGAGGTTGGCAACGAGGCGCAAACTTCAATGACCGTTCTGCGTGATTTTCTATATATGCCTTTCGTGGTGGTTGGTAGACATATCACTGAAACTTATTCCAAACTTAATATAGTATCGCGCTTTTTGGATATATTTGTCGAGCTACCACTAAAACATCTACTTAGCTTTATCAGGCAGTGGGGGGTGTTTATGAGTGAGAAAAAGGACGAACTTTAACCTCGTTGAGACCATCAAACTATAAACCTTGTGATAAAATAGCAACTATGAATAGCGCCGATAGCGTTGACCCTAAGAAAGTCCAAGATAGACGACTTAGCTTAATAATAAATAATCTAATTATGGGGTTAATTAGTGTAGATAATGACTGCAAGATTGGATTAAACAATTCATCGGCACTTAATATGCTAAACACTAACACTAATCTAGAAGGTCGCAAGATTGGCGATGTCTTAAACCTTAAATATACCGATGGCAGAAAAGTTAATATCGAAGATTTAATAAAGCAAAATCGCCGTATTGAGCGTGATGACATTATCTTATCAGCCGACAAGCAACCTGATATTAACCTGCGACTATCTATTTTACCGGTACAAAGTCAATATAGCGACCTTAATATCGGTGGCACCATTATAATGATGCGAGACATCACCAAAGAAAAAACTTTAAACGAAGAGCGTGATGAATTTATAAGTGTAGTTAGTCACGAACTACGCACACCGGTAGCAATTATAGAGGCCTCGATCTCTAACTTACAGTTTTTGCTAGCTAAAGACACCGACAAAGACACACTTGGCAGTAACCTAGATTTAGCTCACAAGCAGATTTTATATTTAGGTCAAATGGTTAACGATCTTTCCACCCTAAGCCGAGCTGATCGCAATTTATACATGGACGATGAGTATATCAACATTACTGATTTTATTAAAAATATGAAAGCTAAATATCTAGCTGACGCCGATAGTAAGCATATTAAACTAATAGCCACCACCAAAGTCAATCAGCACGACCAAGTATTAATTCCTAATATGGTTATAGAAGAAATCATGCAAAACCTAATCTCGAACGCTATTAAATACACCCCCGACAACGGCACTGTTAGTATTGGTGCCGACTATCTAGGCGAAACTAAAAAACGCGTTATATTTTATGTTAAAGATACTGGCATCGGCATCTCTAAATCTGATCAAGCCCATATATTTGAAAAGTTTTGGCGCAGCGAAGACTATCGCACCCGAAAGACATCTGGTACTGGCCTAGGTTTGCACGTAGTTGATCAGCTAGCTAAAAAAGCTAACCTAACCATCAATGTTGATAGCGAATTTGGCAAGGGTTCTAAATTTAGCTTTACTTTACCAGTGGCAAGCTAAAGCTAAAAAGCTGATCTATTAAATTTTAATTCTTAATCAAAGCGCCAAAAATAACGTGAGCGATAAAGTCTAGTAATAAGGTGTGCAGATTAAACACCATTAATATACCCACAGAGGTAACAATAATGCCAGCGAGGCGGAATTTATTATAGGTGGCTAAGCCGGCGCCGAAGTTATCGGACGCTTGTTTAAAAAAGCGCGTTAACGCCAGACCGGCTAAAGTTACAATGATACCAATGATAAACCATTTTAGGCTAAAACTATATTCCATAAGCTCTTTACATTGTAGCACGATCCGGAATAATTAGTAAAAGTTGACCGTCATTATTGACTAGTGTTATAATTAACCTTGACAGCTTGGCTATACAAGCTATTTTTAATATATAGGAGAGTGAAGCGTGGCAAAGAGTAGTAAAAAAACTGTAGTGCGTCGCATAAAAGCTGGTTCAACCGATAAACCTACTGCCAAGCCAGCTTCAAGTAGGGCGACCGATAAAGCGGTTAATAAAACCGTTAAAAAGGTAGTAACTAACAAGGCAAGACAGTCTAAATCTGACCAGGCCGAACTTAGCTTTAAGACTTTATTCAATAAAAATAAAAAAGAGCAAGCAAAAGTTGAACTAAAACCTAGTAAAAAACCTGTTTGGGTATTAGTACCTTTTGTCGCTATAGGCAATTATTTTAAACAAAGCTGGATAGAGTTAAAAAAAGTCAAGTGGCCCAACCGAAGAGCTACCTGGACTATGACTTTAGCTGTCATATTATTCAGCCTATTTATTGGTGGATTTACTTTATTATTTGACGGCGCGTCACAATGGTTAATAGAGGAGGTAATAATATAATGGCAAAAGCTAAACGCTACGACGATCGTCGTGCCTGGTATGCTATACATACCTATTCTGGCTACGAAGAGCAGGTTGCTGAACAAATCAAACAAAGAATCGCTGGTGTTGATATGGCCGACAAAATTTTTAACGTTTTAGTGCCAAAAGAAAAAATGATCGTTATTAAAAACGGCAAGCGCAAAGTCGTTGATCAAAAGATATTCCAAGGTTATGTTTTAGTAGAAATGAAACTTAGCGAGGAAACCTGGTTTATTATTCGCAACACACCCGGAGTAACTGGTTTTGTAGGTGCAGGTACTAGTCCAACACCAGTTAGTGAAAAGGAAATTAATAAAATCAAAAAGCGCATGGGGGTAAACGAGCCCAAACACAATATTGAGTTCCAAATCGGTGAAGTCGTCAATATTGTCGACGGACCATTTAAGGGCTTTGAGGGTAGTGTATCTGAAATTGACTCTGTCAAGGGTAAGATTAAAGTTCTAGTCAGCATGTTTGGCCGTGACACCTCGATAGAACTAGACGTTTTACAGGCCAAAAAATTATCCTAACTTAATATCGCAAAATAATTGTCCCGGTCTTTAAATCTTAATCCTTTAAAGCTGGAATTATCTTTAAGCTTGAACACACCACTTAAAAGTGGTAATATAACATAGTTACGCACTAATAAAAATTAGTTTATAAAAGGAAGAATCTAAATAATTATGGCAAAGCAAAAAGTAATTGGCAATCTCAAATTACGTATACCAGCCGGACGAGCAACTGCCGGCCCCCCAGTCGGCTCAACTTTGGGTCAGTGGGGCTTAAATATGATGGACTTTATTAACCCATTTAACGAAAAGACTAAAGACATGATGGGTAAAGATGTCATTGTGCATATTCAAGTTTACGAAGGTCGCAAATTTACCTGGAACTGCTTAGGCCAGCCAGTTGACGACTTAATTCGCGAAGCAGCCGGTATTAAAAAAGGTTCTGGCAAACCACATACCGATAAAGTTGGTAAAATCACTAAAGACCAAGCTCGCGCTATTGCAGAAAAAAAGATGGAGCTACTAAACGCTAACGATGTCGAAGCCGCCACCAAAATAGTCGCTGGTACAGCTCGCTCTATGGGCGTTACTGTTGAAGACTAAACTTTATAATAACTAAAAATTACCCCAGCCCTTGAAAGGTGGGGTAATTTTTGCTAATATTTTATCTAGTAAGTTAAGCGTGGGAGACTAAAAGTCGCTAGCACCACGAAAGGAGCATTATGTCAAAAGATGATATTAAAGCTACTGATACTGACTTAGATAATTCTAATAGTACAGATAGCCCAGTTAAACCAGATAGTAGCACCGAAACTGTAGACACGGAAAAGCAGCATTTTGCTAAGGCTGGTAAGCGCAGTGAAAAATCAGTGCGTGAAGCTAAAGAAGAAAGTGATCGTCAGGCTCGCAAAGCAGCAAATGACACTACACCACAAGATGGTGCTGAAGCTGTTATGCCGAAAGGGCCAGCACCAAAAACACGCCCCATGGCCGAGCGTAAGGGTAAAAAATATAAAGCTGCTTATAAAAAAGTTGAAAAAAATAAAGTTTACAGCCTAGAGGAGGCTATCAAATTAGCCGCCGAAACTACTACCACTAAATTTGATAGCACAGTTGAAATCCATGTTAAATTGGGCGTTGATCCAAAGCAGGCTGATCAAAACATTCGCTCAACTGTTAGCTTACCACACGGCACCGGTAAATCTATCCGTGTTGCCGCTATGGTTCCAGCCGATGCCGTTGAAGCCGCTAAGGAAGCGGGCGCCGATATTGCCGGTGTAGCTGAAATTGTAAAGATGCTAGAAAAAGAGCAGTTAGACTTTGACGTTCTAGTAGCAACACCCGATAACATGGCTAAGCTAGGAAAGTTTGCTCGATTATTAGGCCCCCGTGGCTTGATGCCTAATCCAAAGGCTGGCACAGTTAGTGCTAATCCCACCAAAGCCGTTAAGGATGCTAAATCCGGTAAAGTTGAATATCGTGTTGACAAACAGGGGATTGTTCACCTTGGCATAGGTAAAGTATCCTTTGGCGATAAAAAACTATTAGCTAATACCAATGTCTTTGTCTCTAGTTTAAGATCAGTCAAACCTAGCACTCTAAAGGGCGCCTACATTCAGTCAGCAACTATTACCACTACTATGGGACCGGGAATTAAAGTAACTTTAGAATAAATAGCAAACTTTAAGTTAATTATACTGGCCGTTTTATCTAAATGGCCAGTATTTTTGTTGTAATATACTCTATATATAGAGTTATCCACTTTAACATAGGCGCTATATATGCTATTATAGTTTATGTCGAGAGAGACAAAAATTTATAAACAGCGCCTTTTATTAGGTCTATTTATTGTTTTGTCTAATCAGGGGTAATTATAATATTAGGAGGGTAATTTTGGAACTAAAATTATACGAAAAAGCTAACTGCGTACAATGTAGAGCTACAGATCGTAAACTAAAGAAAACCTTAGGTAATGTTGTTTATAATGAATTAGTTAATAAAATTAGCTTAGACGATAATAGAGAAGCTGTTGAACACTTGAAAAAACTAGGCTTTCAATCCGCGCCAGTTATAGAAGTTTTTGATAGCAAAGAAGATAATGAACCGCGCGAAACTTGGTCTGGTTTCCGTCCCGAAAGAATTGTCGCTTTGGGTAAAATTGCACTAAAAAGTGCGTCCTAAAATTTAGCGTCTAGCTGATTTTTTAACAATAGTGTTTCTAAGGTAAATTGACCAAATCATAATGCCAAAGCAGATAAATACTTCTAGGTATTCAGTTACAGCGCCTGGGTTAACTTCCCAAGACTTTGCTATAAATAAACTATTAGTAACCTGTCTCTTATACACATCTGACGCTGCCGACGATTCGCCACCGGTGT